>JAZNMA010000144.1:0-9528 GCA_045579345.1 Christensenellaceae bacterium
CTGTTTTAAGAGAAGGTTTGCTGAAGAAGGTGCTCGAGTTAATTGTCTGCGTTGTTGGTTATGCGTGCGACGTATTAATTGAGGTAGACTATGTAGGCAACTTCATTGTTTGTGCATTCTGTGGCATGGAGGGTTTATCCATTTTAGAGAATGCGAGTGAGTATATTCCGATTCCCGAGAAGTTAAAGGAATTGCTCGGCGCGTTGAAGGACGGTAGTAAATAGTGAGTGTTATAAGAACGATTCCAAATATTATTGGGAATAAATATTTTATAAGGAATGGCCGTGGTGGCAGGCGCGACTATGGTGGTTATTCTCCAGGAATAACTGGCAAGGTGGAGTGTTTTGAAGGCTGCACCTTGAATAATTGCACGTCTGGCGCATGAGGCCTGTTCGCAATGGCGGAAGACAATCCTGACTGCAAGGTCGGGTTTGTTAAGTATTCAGACCGCTACGGCGATGCCCGCACATGGTGGAATGACGGCCAGCAGAGCAAGTGGGATAACTATGAACGCGGCCAGGAGCCTCGCGAGGGTGCGATAATATGCTACGATGGTAATACCTACGGCCACGTAGCGTACGTTTCTAAAATCGAGGGAGATAAGCTGACGCTGCTCTCCAGCGGTTATGGAAACACGACCCCGGACGGTTTTAATATAAGGGTGGTTTATCGGTCGGAGAACTATAACTGGCCGACAATGGATGGATTCACCTTTCAAGGGTTCATCTATCCAAAATGCGAATCCGGTACGCATTCAGAGATAACAAGCGAGGAGGCCATAAATAAGATGGCGCTCGATGTTATTGCTGGAAAATACGGTAACGGAAAGGTGCGTGCTGAGTCTTTATATTGGACTATACAAAATAGAGTTAATGAAATATTATGGAGTAAAAAGTAAATGTTCGACACGTTGTATTTAAACAAATTATATGACTTCAAGAACAAGGACAGGTCAGCAGGATATTATATAAAATACATGCTGGACCGAACTCAGTCGATGTTCGAGTGGTCGGGGCTGCCTGATACTATTCCGCAGAAGACATTGGAATTGATGCTGCAGTCTTATGGTAACTGTGCCTTTTATAAATATAAAGACGACCTTTTTGTTTTCACTGGTGGACCTGGCGGCGAACCTGATGTATATTATAGACCCACCATATATACCATCGCCAACCCAGCATTGAAGCTGAGCACCGAGGCAAAAATCTGGTGGGGTGAGGGCGAGCCCGATGGCGATTGCGTTGTTATGTTAAACGACGCGCTCGGCCAGGGTTTGCTCCCACTATTTAGCAGGTACGCCACTGCGCTTACCGAGAATGATATCTCGCTTTTGCTGGCGGATATCAACAGCAGGGTGCTGGCCCTTATAGATGCCAACGACGACAAGACTTACAAGTCGGCCCTCGAATATCTAAAACAGATAGAAGAAGGCAGGCAGGGTATTATCGCGTCGAGCGCTTTCCAGCAGTCAATTAATGCGCAGCCTCTTCAATCGTCACATAATACGCTCACAGACTTAATAGAGTACGAACAATATTTAAAGGCGAGCTGGTGGAATGAGCTGGGGCTCAATGCTAATTACAATATGAAGCGTGAGTCCTTAAATAGCGAGGAGTCGCAACTTAATTTTGATGCCCTGCTTCCGCTGGTAGACGAGATGCTCCACGAAAGAGAACTCGCAGCGGACTGAGTCAATAAGCTGTTCGGCACAAGTATAAGCGTAGAGCTTCATGGCGCTTGGAGATACGTCCAGGAGAGCCATAATTTAGCGGACGCGCCAACAGAGGCCGACACGGGCGTTTTAGACGAGTCTGGGGCAATTATACCAGCCGAGGAAGAACTCGGCACAGAAGCCGCAGAAACGCCGCAGAACGCAATCCTGGAAGAAGAGCAGCCTTTACAGGAAGAAGCTCCGGTCCAGGAAGAAGCCGAAGCGGAGATTGATATTAATATAAATATCGACACCGATGGCTCATCAGATAATACTGAGGAAAAAGAAGAAATAACAGAAAACGAAAAAGAGGACGAAGAAGAGGAGGAGAAAGAAGATGCCGACGAATAAAGGTATGTTTGGAGACCGCTTTACAGACCAGCAGTACGCATGGTTAAAAAGCACAATTGGAGTCTGGTATAACAGCAAGAGCGTTCTTTTCTGTAATAACGGTTTCAACACTGTCTTCATTGATATATACGACGAAGAGACCGGCTACTGGGAGATGGACCAGATGAACGCCGCTGGCGAGGTTACGCACTCTCGTACAAACGACCCGTCGAATTATAGAGCGACGGTCTGGAACGGGACACCCGGCAACTATATATACCTGTTCGGAGAGAATGGACACGTAGATATAAGCAGCTACGAAACGCTGGGGTTCGGAGTCCTGCCGACGACCAGGGTGGATTATAACCTGACAAGAATTATGGACACCGAGTGGACGTGGCTTAATCTCTATTATGTATTAAATGCCCTACAGAATATTCATGCAATGACGGCTTTAGAGGCGGAAGAAAAAAGGCAGCTCGCATACGAGTGGGATTCGCAGATGGCTTACAGGACCGTCAGCCCTTACTTCTGTGACTGGGTCGGAGGAGCATTGGACGAAACAGAAATGGCGACGTTCTTCGACACTGCTTTTAGAGATAAGTGGAACGGTTTATACGATACACTTCAGCAGGAGTACGACCCATTGTTAAATTACAAAATGCACGAGGTTGAGCATATAGACGAGGTTAAAGACGAGGATACAACGACCTCGGACACGTCTGAATCGGAAGGGACGAATTCAAATACGCAGAGCAGTAGCTCGACGACAAATGATGACGTCTTTGCATTCAATAGCTCGACGGAGTCTCCGGACAGTAAAAATACAAGTTCGGACACCTCGACGGATTCAGGCAGTACAACAAATAGTTCGTCAAGCTCCGGTACAAATAACTTCGCGGCCGATAACGATACGGACAGAGAAAGAGACGTCGAAGGAAATACTGGTGCGCTGTCTTTTCAGAAATTACTGGAAGACGAATGGGAGTTACGTCAGAAGCTCGTTCTGGAAGAAATCCGCAAGGATATTACAGAAATGCTGACGTTACCAATATATATTTAAAGGAGGATTAAATGGCAACAAAAGGTGGTTATCAACTTATCGATTGCACAGGACTCGACCTTACAAAATCGACCGCCACGTCCCTGCCTGGAATATGGGACAAGGCTGAACTGGCAATCGCTGCTCAGAAACCAATCGTAGCATGCGGCACCGTTTATGGTAGCGGGAACAACGTTTCTCCGGTAGTGTGCTTCGGGTGGTATTTAGCCTCTGACGAAATTGTTATCGTCGGAGCGACGCTTCATATTCATATTAAGGACGACGACACATATCAAGTGCTCGACGTGGCAAGCTAGGAGGATTTTAAATGGAAGTAAAACAGATATACGAATTAACAAATACAATTGCCGGAGAAATACTCGGCAAGACAGACATTGTTAAAGAAGACCTCACTGGTATCGTGGACCTTGGTACTGAAATATTTAATGCCAATGCGGTCGATAAATACGTCAAAAGCCTCGTCAACCACATCGGAAAGGTAATCTTTGTTAACAGGCCGTACGCCGGTTCTACTCCGTCAGTATTGATGGACGGATGGGAGTTCGGTAGCGTCCTGGAAAAGATACAGGCTGAGCTGCCTGTAGCAACAGAAAACGAAAGCTGGGAGCTCGAGGATGGACAGTCCTACGACCCGAACGTTTTTTACCAACCAAAAGTCTCTGCGAAGTTCTTCAATTCAAAAACGACGTTTGAGATTGACTGCTCGTTCACGGAGCTGCAGGTCAAGCAGAGCTTCTCGTCAGCAGAGCAGTACAACGGTTTCGTTTCTATGCTTTACGATGCCGTAGACAAAGCGCTGACAATCAGAATCGACGGACTAGTTCAGAGGACAATTAATAATATGACCGCTGAAACAGTCTATTCAGAATTTGCTGGTGCGTCCCTGTCCAGTGCGTCTGGAGTCAGAGCTGTAAACGTGCTCAAGCTTTATAACGATAAATACAACAAGAGTCTTACTCTGGCTACTGCAATTACTGACCCGGAATTCATCCGCTTCGCTTCTTATATTATGGGCGTTTATACGGACAGGCTTAGTAAGATTTCGACTTCTTATAATATCGGTGGCAAGGCACGCTTCACTCCGAGAGACAGCCTGCACGTCATTCTGTTATCGGATTTTGAAAAGGCTGCTGCAGTTTATCTCCAGTCGGATACTTACCACGATGCGTACGTTCGTCTGCCGAATGCTGAGACCGTACCTTACTGGCAAGGAACAGGTGACGACGGTTGGGACATCGAAGATATTACTGCTGTCCACGTTCAGACCCCTGACAACCACGAGGTTTCTATTACAGGCCTGCTTGGTGTAATGTTCGATAGAAACGCTCTGGGCGTTTGTAACCAGGATAGAAGAGTCACCACAAATTACAATCCGAAAGCTGAATTTTACACAAATTTCTACAAGGCAGATTGTTCTTACTTCAATGATGAGAACGAAAATTTTGTCTGCTTCTTTGCTGCATAATTAAAAAAATGGTTGTGAAAAAATAAACTCCGTGTTACAATATAAACGAGGGTAGGTTCTCTTTCTTTTATTCATTTTTCAATCTCCACCTACCCTCACAATAAAAATAAAAGTGAAGTTACGGCACAGACAGCAAATTATTAAATGGCAATAAACGTTCGAATCGTTCAACGTGTCGTGTTATAAAAACAAAGGAGTTTACATGTATTTTTTCACGAATGAAAATGTTTTCAGAGGTCATCCAGACAGAGTCTGTGACCAAATTGGAAACGCACTGCTCGACGCCTGCTTGTCGCAGGACCCTTATTCAAGATGCGGAATTGAAGTCTCAGGTGGCAAAAATAAGCTGTTTATAACAGGAGAAGTTACCACCCGCGCTTACTTCGATGTCAGGAAAATCGCTAGGCGAGTTTTGAAAGAAAATGGTTACAATGAAAAAATTGAAATAATTGTAAACCTTTCAGAACAGAGTCCTGACATTGCTCAGGGGACAAAAGAAGAAGACCTGGGCGCAGGTGACAACGGAATTATGTACGGTTACGCAAGCGCGGAGACCGAGGAATTTCTTCCGAAGGCCGTTGTTATTCTGAAGAAGTTTGTGAGCGTCTATGATATTTTAAGGAAATACAATCGCTGCCTGTACGCAGATGGTAAGTGTGAACTTACTGGTGTGTACGACGACGACGGGACGCTCCTGGCTGTAAAGCGCTTCACGATATGTTATTCAAACAACGAAAAGAAGCGCGACGTCTGGGACAAAAATCTCGAGACAATCGCCCGCAGAATTTGCGAGGAAAATCATGTAGAGTGTGACGAGGTTATTATCAATCCGACGGGACGATTCGAGCTGTGCGGATTCGACGCAGACGCAGGAGTCCTTGGTAGGAAAATCGTCGCAGATACCTACGAGGGATTCGGTCGAGTTGGTGGCGGAACAATGAACGGAAAAGACCCGACAAAGGTGGACGTCTCCGGAGCTTATTACGCTAGGAAGCTTGCGGTAGACGTGTTAAAAAATAACCGCGGATTGAAATGGGTCGAGGTTCAGATTGCTTATTGTATCGGCAAAAAGGAGCCGTGCAATATAACAATCTTCACGGACAAAGGGATTCTGGATACACCGTATGACTATTATGCAAATGGGGAGCCTTCAAATATTATTGCAGCGCTCGACCTGCGCAGACCGGACTGGGAGAGAAAGGCCTGGTACGGACACTTTTAGTGGGGCGGAGCTCCACTTTTTTTAAGGAGGTTTTATGGCCATTATACAAAAGGCATGTAAGATAATGTGGGACGGAGGCGGGGCCAGCGTTTTTCCTTATTACATTACAGACGACCCTCAAAACGATTTAGTCAGAATTAGCGACGATGGCGGTGACGGTTTTGAAACTGCTGCTGCTTTTAACGCAGCTGTAAAAGAGGTGTACGGTTTTGATTTCAGTAATGTAACACCGACCTTTAATAGTTTAAATGATGGTATTCTATTCCCAGGTGAATGGTCGAATCAACAGCTCAAGGAGCTTTTTCCGTATGCAACCGATAATTTTGACAATGTATTCCATGTTGGGCAATATTCTTATAAGGCAATGAAGGATGTCGATGCGTCACTCAATGCTGGTATACAGACTTGGGACGGAACCCAATGGGTCAACATTTATGGTATTGCATGGGGGTGCGCAAAGGATAACCATCAGGTCGCACAAGCTGTGTTTCCTGTTATATGTTGTTCTGATATAAACGACCCAGAAAACACTTTGACGAATCGTTATGGCTGGCTGATTCCTAATTGATATTACGGAACAGTAGTAAGACAAGGATGGCAATTGACTGCATCCTATTCATATCCTATCTCAACAGAGCTCGCGACTTTATTTACAGAAATACTTGGCAGGACTGCAGTAGACCCTGACGACCCGATGGCACTGCAGGAGCTGGCAAAAGAAGAGGGTGGCAACGGAAATTACGAAAACTACAATGACCCGATAAATGGTGATGATAATAACAGCTTCCTCTCAAATATAACAGACAGTGCTGCGACGGTTTATGCCACCTCGACAGTGAGTGATATAGACGACTTCCTAAATGTTTTATATGGAAATTCGTTCCGTGACAAGGCCGCCAGTATATGGAACACGATTGGTTCTATCGGCGGCAAGGTCACCGATTATATAATGAAGTTTTATGCGCTGCCGGTTTCTATCGCGTACACGTCCACGAAGTATAAATTCAATACAGGGTGGTTCGACGTGGCTGCTACTGAATTGATGCTGCCAATAGCGACGCAAAGAATAAAAACAGTGGACTTTGGTTCGGTGACTCTTAATGAGCACTGGGGTGGCGCACTAGACTATGAGACCAAGGTGGAGATATATCTCCCTTACGTCGGTTATCAAGAACTGGACACGGCAAATGTTATGGGAAAGACACTTCATCTTATTTATAAAATAGACGTCATGAGTGCGGACTGCGTGGCTCAGATATATATAGACGGAGACTGCTTCTATCAGTTCAATGGTAACTGTGGCTATGAGCTGCCAATAAGTGCAGACTGTAGAATAGCAGACGCAATTGGAAAGGTTGCATCCGGAGTCGCAACGACGGTTGCCGGTGCAGTTAAAGGAGGTTAACATGGCACTTGTAAAAAAAGACGTCCCTTGAATTTCAGAAGAAGGAGACGAGATTGGTTTTAAGACAAAGTTTGAAAATGTAAAAGCAGAGGGCGATGAAGAAAAGCATCCATCTAGGAAAATCAACCTGCCTCATATAAGTGGTGGGGTTTCGCGTGGAGGTAAGCTGTCAGCAAATAGCGGCGCCAACTGTATTCAGTTTCCTTATTTAATAATAACGAGACCAAGGCTCGCTCTGCCCAAGGACTATAAACATTACGACGGCTACCCATGCGGCATCACGTATGATTTTTCAGACCTGACAGGTTATACAAAGGTGGAAAGAGTCCACCTGGAAAATATCGGATGCTCAAAAACAGAAGAAGACAGGCTTTATTCATTGCTGCGCGAAGGTTTTATTATAAGAGACTTTGGAGGCAGCGACCCTTCTGTCTTCACTATATTCAAAAACCAGAGCGACGAGAGAACGGTTGGAAAGGAGCTGCTGACGCTTGCCACCATTTCTTCTATTAAGCTGAAAAAAGAAACTTCAGTTAATTCTCCCACATTTCTTCTTACTGGCATTGACTCTTATATATCAAATATGAATTACATTTACTACCCGGAGTTCGGTCGCTACTATTTTATAAGAGATATAAGCTCAGTTAGAAACGGCCTGTGGGCTGTAAGCTGCGAGGTGGACGTTTTACAGACTTATAGAAGTCAGATAAGCAACCAGCGTGGTTTAATAGAAAGGCAGGAGTTCAAACATAACTTATATTTAAATGACGGGACCATGAAAGCGTACGCTAATCCTGTCGTTGAAACGCTGCGTTTTCCGCAGAGTTTTGAAAACACTGGGGGAACATATATAATCGTCGGTTACGGCGCACACGGAGGCTCTCAATAATGGCGTATTATGATATAGAGCCAATATGGCAAAAGAACTGCAATTTCAGCCTTATATATGGAATGAGGTCGAACGGAAAAACCTACGGCGCTCTTAAAAAGTGCCTCGAGGAATATGTAAAAAACGGCGACGCGTTCGCTTACGTCCGCAGGACGCAGGAGGATATTCAGTCAAAGCACGGCATCGCCACTCTGTTCGATTCAATAGTCGGCAACGGTGTTGTAAAAGAGCTGACCAACGGAAAATGGGACGGCGTCGTTTATATGAACAGCTGCTTCTATTTTTCCAAGACTGATGAGAACGGCCTGGTCGTAAAAGACAGCGAAGAATTCTGCAGGGCGTTTGCGATTTCACAGGCCAGTCACTATAAAGGAAACCCGTATCCGAATATACACAACGTCATTTTTGATGAGTTTATATCGGATACAAGATACCTCGTCGACGAGTTCGTACGTTTTATGAACCTGCTGTCTACTATTAAAAGAGACAAAGACAAGTTCCGAGTGTTAATGCTTGGAAACACCGTCAATATCTACAATCCTTACTTTATAGAAATGGGCCTGACGCGTGCCAAGGACCAGGCGTTGCATCGTAAAGGCTCCATAGACTTATATGAAAACAAAGAAACAGGACAGACAATCGCAGTGGAATACTGCGCTGTCGTTGTTACGTCGGAAACGAATGAGCAGTTCTTCTGTTTCGATTCTCCTAAAATGAATATGATATTGAATGGCGACTGGGAGACCAATAGTTATCCGCACTGCCCTATGAAATACAGACCGAAGGACGTTTTATATACTTACTACGTAGAATTCACCGACGACTTATTGCAGTGCGAGGTTATACAAATAGACGAATCAATCTTTACATTCGTGCACAGGTGGACCTCAGAAATAGATGAAGAAAAAGAGCTCATCTTTTCACAGAAGTTTAACCCGCGACCAAATTACAGACGCAATTTAATGAAGCCTCAGGACGACCTAGGCAAGCGCATTAAATGATTCTATGATAATGAAAAGGTGTTCTACGCCGACAATCAAATCGGTCAGATAATGTATAACTATATACAGTGGTGCAAGCCTAACAAGCTGCAGACGGCATAAAAAAAGAGTTGTTCGCAATTCTTTTTTTTTAATATTTATTTTTTTCTTATAATATAATATAATATAAATATAAACGGAGGTATTGAAAATGTTATATTTAGAGAACAAGAACAGGGAAAATTATTATGACCCATTCACTGGCGAGGACTGGGACTGCAGTTATTGAAACGACAGGGGCCGCTTTGAAGACGAATATTGTGAAATGTGCTGAGAAGAAGAACATGGAGATTGGAGATTCTCTAAGCAGTTTATAAAGGCATCTCATGCTTATTATTCAAAATACAATGATGGACGCGGCAGAAGAAGCTACGACGAGCTTGAAGATTTAATGGACGAAGCA
>JAZNMA010000145.1:0-11082 GCA_045579345.1 Christensenellaceae bacterium
ATTTTTTTTTCATTTCATTAATTATTAAAAACATTCTCATTTTTAGATCCTTTCTATATCTATAACGTTGCCGGTATTCATATTAACAATTCTAACATAAAATAAAACCCTATATTTTTCTTCATCTTTTGTTTTTATATCAAAAACATCTTTTATAAATTTTTGTAAATACTTTTCGACCATTTCTTTAAAAATTTCATCGTGTATTTTTTCTAATACTTCATCTATCATTTTTTCACCTCTATTTTTAGTTCTTGTTCGATAAGTTCACGGATGAAAAGCGAATCGGAACAAAGACGGAACAATCCGCCGCGCCAAATCCTTTTAAGATCGTTAAAATCTTTTTCGTTTATTAGTAACTGTTTTCTTTTCATATTATGGCCCCACGTCTTTAGGTTCGTCTGGTAAATATCCCCAAGAATCAGGAAAATAAACTATACCGCGACAATAAAAACGGCCGTCAAAAAAACTACCTATTTTTAGTTCGCCAAATTCCCAAAATAAAACTTTACTGTTTTCCGTGGGGGGTATAGAACACGGAAAAAATAAAATACGGACTTCGTTTAAACATTTACTCATTTTTAAAACCTCTACTTTCGCAAAGTTTACAATATTTAGGCGCCTTGAAAATAGAAACACCTTTTTCATTAAAGTGCATTATCGCCGTGAAAAAATGGCCGCAATTTTCACACGATAAAATAAATTTTTCCTTTTTAAAATTCATTTAAAACCCCATGATAATATAAACCAACAGACGCCCAAGCGCGCAACCAAGGCAACACGCAACAAAAGCGATAAATAAAAAGTCGTATTTATTCATATACCCCCCTCTTTTTTATTATTTTCAAAAATTCCTTTTTCCACATTAAAACCGTCCACGGGTTGCCCCCTACGGTTTACCTTGCAACGGATGCGAACAAACAATACGTTGCCGTTGTTATCCAGAAACTTTAGAACGTTTGTTCTATATGGGCCCTCGCTAGCATATTCGCTATCTAGTCGCGGATTATTCACCAATCTTATAAATACGTCTTCGTCGATTAAAACACGCTGTTTTCCCTCGACATCAAACGGATCTATCATATAGAAAAAATCTCTTAAATTTCCTTGAATAAATTGAACTGTCATTTTTATAACCACCCTTTTTTAGTAAACGTTCCGTTTTCGTATTACACAAATATACACAATTATACACATTGCGTCAACATATTTTTTGTTTTTCTTATTCCAAGTTGGAATAGTCGGCCGCTACTATCTGGAGTTCTCGCCAGACAAACGCCGGCACCTGAACGGCCGCAACTGAACGACCGCCACGGCCGCGCGCCGCTACGCACAACGTAAGCAAGCGGCAAACACGGCGCGCCAAGGCCAAGCGCGGAACGGTTAGCGGGTGAACGTTTGGCCGCTCGTGGACGGCACCAGACGGCCGGCGCGTTGGCGTTTGCTAGGCTTCGGCTTCGCGGACGTACATATATATTTTTTTTGGGAACGGTGCGCCCCGGCGTTCAATGGTTAGTTTATTTGTAAGCGAGTAAATTTTTCATTGAACCGCCGGGGCCGGTCTGGCCGTAATCATGCCCAAGGGTGAAATATAGGGCGTTGTTTGACCGTCAACCGGCACGGCCAGACCGTCGAAGCAACCCGGCGCGCTACACGCGAGCGCGCCGCAATGTAGACGCGAACGGCATCGTTTCACGCTCTGGAGTTGGTAGCGGATACAAGCCCCCCAACCCCCCAGAATCAAAAAATATTGATCCTGAAAAATTGGTTGGCAAAATTCGCTCTATCGTCGTATAGCTGGAATTTAGCCCCCCCGCCATAAATCACGCCGCCGTTTTTACGGCCATTTCGTCGGAGTTAGTCCGATCGCGCAATTATAGCGCGTCTAGCGGGGTCAACGCGTCGCCCGCATGATTAAACGGGCCTTTCTATCGTTCCCGCTTTTTTGCGGGCCTAGTGCCGCTTGCCTCATTAGGTGCCACGACGTCTAAACCACTAAACTAACCGTTACGGGGCCGTTACCTCCCGTAAGTCGATAATAATATACAAAAAAAAGGCTTTTTCAGCCTTTTAAATACGTTTTCCGTATTGTTTTTTAGTCGTTTTTAATCTATTTTTGACAAAAGAAAAGAAACCGGGCTTTAGCTCGTTTTTTTTACAAAGATAATCCACTTCACGGATCGCGAATTATCTATATTTCATTTGTCGGCCGCTAAACTGACAAATCGTTAACCGCCCCGCGTCCTTTTTCAAGGTTCGCGGGGTGTGTTTTTTATGGATCGTAAATCAACCGAAGCGAGCAAAATTTATTACCGTCCACACTGCCGGCTTCTGAATAATAATCGAAATAAACATTGGACGGCACATACATATTTTGAAACAATCTTATAACAAAACAATTTACACCGCCAATATTTTCTTTTTCCCACCAAGCACCGAAACACTCGTATTGTTGTATTGGTAAACTTACACCGTCTTTAAAGCCGTTTCCTTCAAAGGACAATCCTGTTGTATTAGTAGGTGCCGGAACAGGCGGATAATCGCCCATTTTCCATGAACCATTTTTTGTTACTTCTGTTACTGTATAATTGCTTTTTAAATTATAATATTCTTCTCCCGTCGGTACTCTCCATGGCCGATCAATTGTTTTTGTTTCGTTCCATTGGCAATATTTTTTATAATCAACAGTAGACCAGTAAATACCGTTTAATTTTTTACATGGGTATATAATGCCGTCGGCGTCATTCATTACTAAAATATTGTCAGGGTCTGGAATAGGTTCTACAACATTTTCAAGTATAAAAGACTTACCCATTATTACTATATTGTAGCTTTCGCCGGCGTTTGCCGTATTGCTGCCAACATAACCAACGGGAATTAATAACCCCCCAGAACCTACGTAATAAACATTTACGGTAGTGTTTACTTGCGTCGTAAATTCAATAGAACTATTTAAAATTTCGCCGTCTTTTATATCAAAATAAAAGTTTACCGGGTCGCGGCTTTCGTTTTCGTAAGAACTGACCGTGTTGTTTTTAACTTCGATAAAATCGTTGTCGACAAGTTGGCCGCCGTCCTTGTAACCGCCGCCACCGCCGCCGCTTTTATAGATCGAATCACCCTTAAAAATTCCGCTCATACGATCACCCCCGCGTTATCCAACACGCCGGCCGTATCGACAAGCATTTCAAGAACCGCTCCAAACGTCTGGCCCAAATAATCATCTTGTATGTTGTAATCGTCAACAAACAACTTTGTATAAGATTTATCGATAGATAAATAATAGTTGTTGTTTACTTTCTTCGGGATGAACTTAATATTGACGTCTTGCCATTCGTTGAATAGGTCGACGCCGAACGTAAAGCCGCCCACACTCTCCGCCGAAATGTCGTCAGCGGCACGCCCAACGACGGTAAAAATTGCGGCCGTCTGGGAATTGAGTGCGGGGCGCAAACCGGCCGCGCCGGGCGTCAACAAACGCGCACTTTTAATGTTTAGCGCGTTGTTAGAAATAAGGCTTACCAACGTATTAATAGGCCGGTCAATGTCCGCGCAACGTAAATTTAGCATGGTATCGGCCGCGGCCGCCAATTCCGCGTTACGGTCGTTCCCGGTGAATTGGTAGGAATTAACCACGGCGTCGAGCGACGCGCGCAAAATATACGTTCCTTTAATTTTCGTTGGTTGCATTTTGTACCCCCTCGACATTTTGTTTATGGATAATAGTCGCCTTTAATCCGAAGCCGGCGGCCAATTGTTGTACGGCCGCGTCGCCATAGGTCGCGCGCGCTTGCTCGAAAAACTTTTGTGTAAGTTCAGGGTTCGAGCTAATAACCGCCTTAATAAGCGGGTTGTCGCGAACTTCGGCCCCTACGGCCCTAAAATCGTTGTTTTTCTTTTGCAGCAAAACCGGCAAAAATTCCAAACCCTTTTCTAATAAATAACTCATTTCGTCGCCCCCGTCTGAATCGTTTGAAAATTCATCTTTAAATGTTTCTTTCAATGCCTTAAAGTCCGCGATCTGTTGCGCGAGTGTTTGCGGCGGTTGCGTGTTCTTTTCCTTCATTGCGCGCATACTTTCAATTACTATTGCGTCGCTCACGCTCTGTTTGTTTGAATTAGTCGCTATAATTTCAAGTAACTTTGTAATATCGACCGGGGACGGCGGCGGCGGCGGCGCGAAAATGTCTTTAACTAGCTTTATTGCGCTACCTATGGCCGCGATCTTTTCGACGGTAAGCGAACCTAAAAGGCCGCCCAAATCAAGCCCGGAAACGCCCGGAACGGCCCCAGAAACGGCCGGGGCCGTGTCCTTGACAAACTTGTCATATTCAGGGCCTACGGCATAATTCTTTTGTCTAATTTCTTTGCGGTCGCCTTGTCTGAAAGTCCACTTGATATAGTAGTTACCGCCGCCAAAATGACGGCCGATCCAGTCCTCATCTACTATTTCGTTTACTTTCGCAATTGCTTCAAAGCTCATGCGACCGATACTATCTTCAGGCTTTGTCTTGCGATAAATACGCCCCTCTATTTCTACGCCGTTTTCTTCGTCGAAAGTTGCTAAAACTTCGTCGAAAAAGTCTTGTTCATCTTCGACAATCGGCACGTCTTGCGGCGCGTTAATTTTCGGTTTTCTACCCATTTTTGACCTACCTTTTAATTAAGAAATAAAGCCCCACTAAAGCCCCCAAGCCAAGCGCGACAAATAACGTCGTATTGGAATTTTTAACGACAAGCCCCACGGGTTCCCCGGCACGGCCGGCCGCGTCCACTATGTCGTAAAGATTCGCCGACAAATCACCGCTTACATTTTCCCCGGAACGGTTGGCGGCTACTATAATACACCCTTTAGTGTCTCCAGAAGTATTACCACCGTGGAACATGATGTTAGACCGCCCCGGCACCTCGATATATACTTTATTAGACTTGAACGACGGCGAATATTTACCGTATAGATCGAAGCGGCCGACGGGAATTTTATAAAGGTTGTTTTCAAGACCATGACCGAAAAAAGAACCGTCAATAAAGACGCGCGACAAGATCGCGCCGCTTTCGGTCGGCTTTTCCCGGATCAATTCGACTTTCATTTTTTAGCCTTGCAAGTTAGTCGAGCCAACGCGAATAAAGTTAAACGAAATTTTCAAAACAAGTTCGTTTAAAGTCATATTCTGGAGTTGTTCAAGTTCACCAGAAACAGATAGTTTAAAGCTTTCTTCTTGCTTCGTGGATGCTCCCGTAATCTCCCAACTTTGCGTAAAGTTGTCACCTTGCGAAAATTCCGTGAACGGGAACGGGGCCATGTTTATGGGCGTATTGTTCCCGCCGTGCAAAATCTGGAGTTTAAGCGGCTTGTCAACGGCCGCGGAAAAATCCGCGCCGCTACAATTGGCCGAAATCATCACGCCGGCAATAACGCCGGTTTGACCTTGCAACAACTTTCCAAATTCAACGGCCGGCGTTGTCGTTTCGTTGAAAATGTATTTTCCGGAAATAACCGGCGCGCTAAATTCTGTATAGCACGGGAACACCGTAAAATCTTTCCAACGGTTGCGCGTGTACGGAAAAAGCGAAAATAAAGTGTTAGCCATTTATTCCCCCGCATCGTTGTTCAAGTCAAATTCTAGCCCCGTCAAAATCACGTAACCGCGCAACGGTTCGGCGTCTTGCGGTATAGCTTCGACGTTAATAGTAATTCGTTGAGCCAACGAAAAATAAAGGTTCTTAAATTCTTCCCAACGGCCGGCCGGTAAACCCTCACGGCCGAACACCAAAACGGCGTTCACGTCGTTCAAATCTTCGGGAACGGTGCCAAACGGACTAGCCGGCGTAAAATCCTGAAACTTTACGCCAATTTTAGGCAATTTAGACGCCGGGCAATTTTCAAAGAACACGGCCGCGCCCGTCAGGATAAAATACCAATTTGCCGTTGTCGTTACGCCGCGCGTTTCTATCTGGCCGTCGTAAATATCGAACGGCAAGATATAATCTTTAGAGCGGACGCGCTTTGCGGTAAAAAGTATTTCGTCGCGTTGTTCGTCGGAGTAGATACACCGGCCGCGTTTGACGTCGTTTACTTTCTGGTAAATGCTTTCGGCAAAACTTTTAAGCATAGCGGCCCCCGCTTACTTGTTCAGGGGGTACAACTTACCATTAAAGCAAATTTCGACAAATTCATCATGCATTTCGTAAACGTCGCCGTCGCCCGGATAATCCGCCGTCGCCTTAATAAGCGGTTCGGGTGCGCGGTTGTCGTACTCAATCAAAAGAACGTCGCCCTTTGGGTAAAGGTGAACAAACGGCCTTGCACCGTAACGCGGCATTTCGTCGCCCATGGGCGTAGCGATCAACTGAACGGGAATATAGTCGTTACTTTGTGCGGCGTTGTCGGCTTGCGACTTGAATTTTAGTTTGACGGCGCAAATGTTCTTTGTAGTCGTTACGCCCTTGTATGTGCGCGTCAACACGCTATTAGACGTACAACGAATATTGTAACTTTCTTCGAGGAACGGCCCTTCATTTGTAATTGGAATTGCAAATGTATTAGCTTTTCCCGCTTCGGCGACAAACGAGCGCGTAAAATCGAAGGTCTTTTCGTAACTCTGGGTTTGCTTCAAGTCAGCAAGTTTTTTTGTTACTTCGGCCATGTTCATAATAAAATTTATCCTTTTTTAAAATGAAAAAAATTGCGGGGGGCGGCTTTCGTGGGGGCGACGCCCCCCGCGTTGGTAGGTCTACAATTAAGTAGACGTAAACCACCCCTTTAGGACTTTACGACCTTAAGACCGGCCATAATCACCACAAAACCAAAAGAGTTTTCGGTAGAATAGAGAGAAGCCGGCACCGGGCGCGTAAACTTGACGGTTCCGCCAATGTTCAAGTTCGCTTCAATGCAAACGGGTTCTTTAAGGTTGATCCAACTAGCGGAATTGATCGCGCCATTCTGGGCGGAGCAAGTGTTCGTAGCGTCGGCGGCCATGAAATCGACGGGGGCCATGAGGTGAAGGCCGGAAAATTCGCCAATCTTCGTTTCGTTAGAACCGTAAGTCAGGGTAACGACGGCGGACGCCAAAAGACTTTTCATGTCTTCGACTTGCGCCGGAGTGAGAACGGCACCAGAGGTAAGCGGAACGACACGTAAACCCAACTGCACAGCCTTGAATTCCATGGTGGAGCCAATCTTTTGGGCTTCAGTAAGGTTCGTCAACTGTTCGGCGTTCGGAATACTGGTGTCAGTAGCGCGGAACGTGAAAAGCGGATTGACGAGCTTTGCGCTCACGTTAAAGCCGCCCCAAATGTCGGCGATATACTGTTGACCGCCGGCACCGAAGGAACGGAGAACCGGGGCGGACTGGGCAACGGGTACGGAATCGGTAATAGCCATTTTTTGACCTCTCTTTTTTTGTTGTTAAATTGTTTCCTCACCGTCAAACGGTGCGTTCAACGGTTCATAATTGTTAATTTCGCCGGCGAACGGTGCGGCAAACGGTGCGGCCATGCTTGCGGCCGGAATCTGGGGCACGTAAGTGTAGGTTTCGCCGTCGTATCCGGCCATAGCCGGAACAAAGCCGGCAATGATACCGCGGACGCCAACGGCGGCCATTCCAAGGCCGGCACCCATGAGCAACTTATTTTTCTTTTTCAGGCCCACGGCCGTAAGAACACCGCCAAGCGCGGCAACGCCGCCGTTTGTTGCCATGGGCGGCAAAGTTGCCGGCAACTTCGACAACACAATAGCCCCGCCAATGGAGCCGACGCCGGCACCCGCAACAGCGAGAACAATGTCCTTTTTAGAAACCGGCTGCACGGCGGCGCGGCGTGCGCGACGTGCGGCGCGCTTCGCCTTTACATACACCCTCTTAATCTTTGTCTTTGTTTCCGTGCGCGTCTTTGCGCGGCGGCCCTTAATCTTTCTAGCCATTTTTTGACCTCTCTTTTTAAGTTTAAATTAAATTCGTTTTGTTCGGTTTTACAAGAACTTCCAGACGTACAGACCGCCGCCAATAATCAAGCCCCATTTTAACAACGTCATATTGTCAGGTAAAAGCGACTTTAACGACGGATAACTTACCGCGTAACTTATGTTTTCAGCAACCGATTTAATGGGCTTTATGGCCACTTCGTCAAGAACGACCGCGGCCGTATCTAGTACGTCAAAACCGGCCCCGCCTGAAAAATACTTTACCGCGCTTTCGTTGGATTTCGCAAAATTGTAGATCCAATTAATAAATTTTTTTATACCGTCTTTACTTACCTGACCGGCGAACACGTCGAAAAGGATTGTTGACAACTTGTCAATAGCGGCGGTTCTATCCGCGTAATTGTCAGTAAACCAACCCAATGAATAATATTTTTTTGCGGCTTCGATAGTGTAGTACAACTTGTCTAAAGTGTAATTCGCAAAATTGAAAAACACCCCCGCGCCCGTCTGGTAGTTCGGGAAACTGGACGGCGAATTAAACCATTTATAAAGCGCGTTATAAATGTTTTTCGCTTGCGAATCTGTCAAAGACCAAGCTAACATTATCTTTTCTTTTTCCTCAAAAGCAAGTAAAGACCAAGCGCGCCCAAGCCGCCAATAATGATAATTTTACCGCGGTTGTCGTATATTGTGGCCGCCGTGTCGGCGGCACTTGATCCAGTCTTGAAAATATTGGTAATATCGCGGAATCTAGACACGGCGGCGTCAGCGACCGGGATATTTTCGCCGGCTTCTAGTACCTTGTGAGTAACATTCTTTGTCTGTCGCCATAGGTCACTTAACGAATAACCTAAAAGTTCGTCGGCGTAATCGGAGTTAACGCCCCAAAGTTCGGCACACAATGGATCATTAAGTAAACCGCTTTTCAGAAGTCTTTTAGACTTTGCGGCCATGCTTACCGGGTCAGACGGTGCGCGCATTTTTTTAGCGGCTTCGACAACGGCACCAGAAAAGCGCGAACGGTTACCGCCATAAACCTTGTTAAGTTGGTTTACTGTATTTGCCGCGACGGCCTTTTTAAGTTGCGCCCATTTTGCCGCGCCCATGAGTTCGACGCCCAACTTTTCGTTAGGTGAATAGATAGCATTCAATACGTTATCTGTTGTATAATCGTACATTTTTAGACCTCTCTTATTTTTTCAGGATCGACAACGCAAGCAACAGACCGGCACCGCCCAAAACCCAAGGGGCGTATTTACTTGTCAATGTAGCTTGAGTCTGTTCTAATTGCGTCTGGGTCGCGGCTTGTTCGGCCACAGCAGCGGCGGCGGCGGCTTCAGCGGCTGCCGTCTGTTCCTTTTCGGCCTTTAGCTTTTTTGCGGCGGCTAACTGTTGCGCTTGTTTTGCACTAGCGGCGGCGGCGGCACGGCCGGCGGCAGCGGCGGCGGCGGCGGCTTTGGCGTCCTTTTCTTCCTGACTTTCGTAAACTTCGGCCGTTCCCGGACTTGTCACCCCTGAAGACTCTCGCAATTTTTCGATAATTTGCGTTCCAATACCAAGCCCGGTATATTTTAGCGGGGTCTTTGTAGACAACTTGTAAAGCGCGCCGCTTGATGTATCAACGACACTTTGTACTATGTCTTTTGTCGGGGTATCAATGTATTTTTCTTTTAGGCCCGTTGTCGTCTCGTACAACTTCGCGCCCGGTGTGTACTTTAGCGGGGTCTCTTCAATAATGTATTCTCCGGCCTTAATCGGTACGGTTGCAACGTCATAAGCAACGTTGGCGGCCTTTTTAATGCCACTACCGACTTTTTTTATTGCGCCGGTAATGGATAGCCCCAAAAGTTCATTATCAATCTTTACTTTGCAGCGTTCCCACGGTAAAGAACCCATGACTTCGACGCCGGCGGCGTCGTTGAAACCAAAAACGCAATTAGCAAGTTGCGAAGGTTTGTAATCCTTGTAATCGTCTTTCAGGGAATCAATGTAAAAAAGAACCGGGTTTTTCGCGGCTTTCATCGTAATGATACAAGCACACTTTTTGATGCGGTTCCAATCTTCGGGACCGAAGTATTTAACGCCCAAATAGTCGTTAACATCGAAAAGGTCATCTAAAGTAATGCCCTTTTCATTCCCCTCTAAAGTTGCTAACATTGCGGCCATAAAAAAAACCTACGTAAAAAAGTTTTACGTAAGTAATATAAATCAAAATCAAACGAAAATCAACTTAAAAAAAGTCAGTAAGAGCAATAATTCGGGTTATTTTCGTAAAATAGGGGTAAAACCCTATAAAATTTTCGTTCTTTTTATAAGTCGCATCTAGAAAAAGCCCGCTTTCGTGTTGCATAAAAACATGATGCAAACGGCCGTTCGGTTTTGTCGAAGACGCCACAAAGCGGCATTTATCGCCGTGGCCCGTCCACCAACACGCAAGCAAAACCGCCTTATCGTCGCAGTCGCGCGCTATTCTATAATTCGGGTCTAACGTCAGGCGCGGCCGGCTCACAAATTCCACGCCGTCAGGGTCGCTAATATACGGTAGTGAACAAACGTATTTATAATAGTCCAGAAACGGAACGGCCAACCATGGCCCCAAGTCGGCCCAATAATCGCGAACCAAACGGCGCATTTTTTCGCCCGTCTGGTAAACGTTTTTTAGTTTGTCTGTCGTTAGGATCATTTTAAATCGTCAAAGAAACCGGCTAATTTTCCGTATTCAACCGACTTTTTTTTATAACTTTCTTTAGTCTTTTTGATTTTTGTTTTTTTTGCAAAGTCTTTGTATTTGTCCGAAACCACCATGAGCGCGGCGGCGATCATTTCAATTTCTTTTTTTTCGAGTTCGATTTTAACGCCCATTTTCTACCTCTATCTTTTTTTAAGTTCCTTTTTCTGGTATTCGTCGAACTGCGGGCACTTGTCGCGCTCTAGACATTCCATAGCGTAACAATCGCGCCAACATTGACTAATGCACCCTTGATAATATACTTTTTTATCTGGCATTTGTGCCCCACTCTATTTTTTTTTCATTTCATTAATTATTAAAAACATTCTCATTTTTAGATCCTTTCTATATCTATAACGTTGCCGGTATTCATATTAACAATTCTAACATAAAATAAAACCCTATATTTTTCTTCATCTTTTGTTTTTATATC
>JAZNMA010000146.1:0-2865 GCA_045579345.1 Christensenellaceae bacterium
CTATTAAGAAAGTAACAGGCGCGTAGAATGTTTCTCCGACTCGTGAGTAGCACTCAGCTGTCACGCTTTTATCAAAGGCACGAAGGTCGTTAATAATAGTTCAGTGCTGCTGCTTTTCCGCCGGCTTGAGTTTTATAGTGCTACGAAACGTGCAGCCCACTCGTCCGGTGTTGTCTCCAAGCGGAGTGTTAAAATGAGAAATGCGACCAGAATATTCAACCCCCTTTTGTGGCTTAATAGAAAGACAAGGAATAATGAGAATGGTGTCAGTGGTAATGTCTTTCAAAATCTGTGCCAGTATGCCAAACGGAGGATTGGAGATTACAAGGTCCGCCTTGTTGATTTCTTCTAGGTGGTTCTTATAATCGTCGGAGGAATATTTCAGCTCTTTACACAACGGCCGCAGTTGTTTTACGAATTCTGACTCCTCTGAATCGAACGGACAATAAACGACTTTCCCGCTTATATCCGGAAGACGAGTCACGAGGGCAGCAACGTCTTCCGCCCTCGTATAATACTCGTCGTGTACAGGGATATTTCTATCCAGTTTTTGTTGTCTATTTCAAGGCAATTTTTAGATTGCTCCTTTCGACTGTTTTCTCCCCATCTTATAATATAGATAGCCCTCGAACCCTTTTAGATTGTAGTCGGTTCGCTCAATATTAATACCGCTTTTTTCAAAAACGTGTGCAGTATTTCCTAAATAGTCAGTGACGTCTTCGTCCAATACGAAGTCGCGCAGGAACGCTGTTTTTGTATCGGCAACATCCATCGGCAACAGAACGTCCATGTCGTATTTTTCAAACGGGTCCTTGTCGCCCGTTAGCAGCCAGGCCAGCGTCTTATCAACATCGACTCCGGAGTTCTTTAATTCATAACTGCCGTCCTCGAATTCGCTTAAATAACGCTTAGAGCCCAAGAACTTAAATCTGCGGGCCGTTTTCTCTTTTTCTAAATAACCACACGTCCTGGTTTTTCCGTCGAACGTGGGGCACGTCCAGCGGCCAGCGTCTATCTGCTGGGCTTCGGCCGCTTCTTTAATTTTTGCGTCCACGCTGTCATTGAATTCCTTAATAATTGTATCATAGTCGCCTGTATAGAAACAAGAGTCGGTGTCTGAATATTTAAAGTCGTTATTCTGCAGCTTGCTTGTAAAGGATAACAACTGCGCCTTTGCGTATGAAGCGCACCAGACCCCCCATGGGAAGTAATTGAAGCGCGACTTGTCTTCGTTGTAGTCCTTGATTTTTCTTTCTTCTGTTTCCGTGTCTTTTAACCATAGCCCGTCCAGCATAATATAAGTATCCCGAATCGGTGAGGTCAGGCACATACCGAAGATGCCGTTTATTAATTGCTTGTAGACCTTTTCTTTGATTTTGTCTTTACCTTTCCAGTAAGTTTTCTTTGCGTAAATATCTAAAACGAGATTAACAAACCCCTTCGGCAGATAGTTCTTAACCCAGACCCACATTTCAACAACCTCGAGGTCCTCATAATAATAGAACTCTTTTATCATTTTAAGGTCGACTTCATTTATTATTATTTCAAGCGACTTTGCTGCGCAGACGCGTCCATTCCAGACGTCGTATCTTTTTTCAAATAAACACTGCCCGCATTTGTTTCTGCTGATTATTGGATTTTTGTTCGGTTTTAATTTAAGACCCTTGAAACGCGCGCATATAAGGCACGCTTTGTTTTCGAGGTAGTCATTAAACCTTTCTTTTATTTTTTCGGTAGGAACCTTTATCGGTCTTCCGATTGGATATTTCATAGTCGTCAATACAAACGGATACGAGCTGCAAATATCAACGTGCGAGACGTTTTCTATAATTTCGTTTATATCAAATCGGTTGCCAGCAACATAGCCGCCGGCCAGGCACAGCTTTAAATAGTGATAGACTTCGCTTGTCAGCTTACATCTGCTAAGCGTGTCTTTCCAGTCGTGGTCTTTTTTGAATTCTTTTCTAAATAGACGCCTGACCTTTCCTGTATTGGTTAGAGGAAAATCACAAATTGCACCGAAGATTTTCACGTCGTCTTCAATCATTGAATTGATAATCCGGACATCGTTTTTGCAGTATTCTATTTCTTCGTCGGATAGCGGGGTGGCGAAGTGTCTTATTTTATCGTGGTTTATTTCACCCTTTTTAATACCTCGCGAGTTCTCTAACCTTTTTAACGAAACGCCTGAGTATGCATAATTACAGCGGAACTCGATTCCGTCCTTTGTCATTGCTTTTATTGGTACGTTCTTTTCATAATGAACCTGGTTCGCGGACCAATCAAATTGAAATTTAATAAAGCCCCACTCGTACGGTAAGTTATGAATCCAGCAAATTATGCGACGGTCAGCACTAACCTTATATTTCGTTTTAAGCGATTTTAAGGCCTCGTGGAAGGCTTCCCACGTTCTCCCGACTGTTATATTATCGTTGTCGTTCAGCGCCCACAGATACATTGTGGCGGCCCTGCGGCCATCCTTATCATAGAAGGACGATGCCTCTATATCAAAAGATATTGGCACGTCCACATATTCCACACTTTTATTAATTACATAGTCGTATTTCTTTTTCGTTCTCACTTCAAGCATTTTAATTACCTCCAACAGAAATGCCAGGATTGTCAAGCAGCCATGCATCTAGGTCTTCAGATATCTGTCTAGATATAGAATCGTAGTCCAGGCCTTCGTCTATCTGGTCGACGATTGACTCAATAATATCGTCGCTGCCATATTCTGAAACCCATGTCGCTCCATATTCTGCTACGGCCTTTCCGAAAATCGCCATAATTCTTCTTACTTCTGCGAGCGATTTTCCTTGTAAAGCAGGATGCTTTCTTATCATCCTTTTTAAATAGTCATTTACT
>JAZNMA010000147.1:0-3942 GCA_045579345.1 Christensenellaceae bacterium
TCCTTGCGGTAAATGCGGATAGTAAAGGTATGATTTCTATATTATGCGAAAAAAGTAAAATTCCCGTACTCACTAGTAAGAGCGACCTTTATAAACTTAAAAAGAGTGCTAAAAAGTGTTTTGAAAAAGACGTTTTAGCAAGTGACCTTTACGCCCTTGCAACCGGCGTGAAACAAAACGAAAACAATATGCTTATTATTTAAAGATAACCCAGCTTGCAAAAATTTTGCAAGCGGGGTTTTTTTAATTTTTACCAAAGAATGCTACTCCAACCGCGCCAGGTCCAACGTGTGTACCTATTGTCGGTCCGATAATATGCGCTGGCACTTCGGCAATGCTTTCTTCATAAAGAGGTGCACTGTCTTTAAGATACTTTTGTAATAGTGCGTCAGAAAGCCCCGACCAAAGTACGCTAATCGGCAAGGTAAAATCAATACCGCCCTTTTTGTCAACTAGTTGGTTTAATAAATTGTTTGCTTTTCTAGAGCCCATTGCCTTGCCTAAAAGTTTAACTTCACCGTCAACAATGCCAACAACAGGTTTAATTGAAAGCATTTGCCCTGCAAACGCCACCGCCGCAGAAACTCTTCCGCCCTTTTTTAAGTATTCGAGGGTGTCAACCATCGCCATAACGACTAGCTTTTCTTTATTTTTATTAAGTTGGTCGAAAATTTCTTTTGCCGTCTTTCCTTGCTCTGCTAACTTCTTTCCGACTTCGAGCAAAAGTCTTTCGCCAGTCGCAGCACTCAAGCTGTCTAGAACGAAAACTTTACCGTTAAACTTTTCACTAGCCTGCTTTGCCATGTTGAAAGTACCTGAAAGCTTACTGCTTATAACAATTGCTACTACTTCGTCTCCGTTTGCGGTTAATTTTTCAAATTCTTCTTCGAAACGGTATGCTGAAATTTGACTAGTCTTGGGGAGTTCGTCGCTCTCAACGAGTTTTTCGTAAAACTGTCCGGGCATTAAGTCCACTCCGTCATAATATTCTTCAGTGCCGAATGTAATTGCCATAGGGAGCATGGTTACGCCCATGCTTTCCGCTTCATTTTTACTCACGTCTGACGCTGAGTCAATTAAAAATTTTACTGCCATGTTTTTTATTCTCCATAAAGTTCACATATTTTTTTAGGTTGTCGTTAATAAGCGAAAGACTGCGGTAAAATATCAATCTGTTCTCTTCCGATAGCCCTATACTTGCCTGTTCTAAAATTTTATCTATCTTTTCAGCAATAATTCTTGCCGTCCGACTGCCTTTTTCGGTTAAAAATAAATTGCTCTTATATCTTTTCCCTTCAGTTTGCTTGCAATAAATAAAATCGTTCTTTTCGAGGTATTCAATAGAGCGCGATACCGCCGCCTTGTCCTCGTCACAAATATCCGAAAGCTCTTTTGCGGTAAGCGTTTGCTTTTTATATAAATAGTATAAACAAGAAACGTGCGTGCTCTTTAAATTATATTCAGATACTTCTTCAGTCTTGATTTTTCTTATACATCTACTTACGCTTGAAATAAGCAAAGTAAAAGTTTCAAATCTCTCTTCCATACAATCCCCCTTTAGCACACTTGTTGACAAATCAACAAGATAAGAATAACACAAAGTTGTTGATTTGTCAACAACTTTTACTATAAAAATAAAAAGCACCATTCGATGTGTACTTTTCATACAAAACTAACGGTGCTTTGATGTTTAAAGTAAATATTATTTTAAGGGGTTAGAAACGAGTTAGGCTAGGCTCGCACAAACAACCATATCTCAAGTTGCGTTTTAAGGGCTTAGTTGCGAGCAAGACAAGGCAAACGAAAAGCACCATTAAGCACTCTTCCCATAGGGATTTTTTAGACATCATAAAAGGATAACGAAATTTCGTTATCCTTTTCATTTTTACCTTGCAAAAACACGCGACTTTGCTTGCAAAGTATAGTGTGCTATACTTTATCGTAATTATATATTATAATTTACACACTTTTTAATTATATCAATTAATTCTTTTATTTCAGTAGCGCAATCTAATTCAAGCCATTTATGTACTATCGCTACAACACCTTGCGTAAAAAATTCCAAATAATATATTCTTTCGTTTTCATTATTTACAAATTGCGAAATTGCAGGATAAAAAATTGAATTGTACATTTTTTGATAACTTTCTTTATTTTGAAATAATTGCGGTTTTTGGTTTACTAAACGCAAAACTCTCTTATTCTCTTTGCAAAAATTTAAATATGGAACTAAAAATTCGTTACTAATTAAAAATGCGTCTTTGAGAGAATTTATTTTAAAAGGTACTTGTACGTTAAAAGAATTTATAAATTCTGCGTTTAGATTTTTAATCGTTTCTTCTAATAATTCGTAAATATTTTCATAATGCAAATAGAAAGTAGAACGATTTACGCCTGCCTTCTTCGTTATTTCAGTAACCGTAATAAATTCTATATCTTTCTTTTCAAGCAACGATATAAGCGCTTGGTTCATTAGTTGTGCAGTATAAAAATATTTACTCTCGTTCTTTTTCATTTTTTAATTTCCTTAAATCTAAATTTGCTTTGCGTATCATAAGAATTGCACATATAATTATAAAAATAGAAACAAACCCGCTTAAAATAGGTAAAATTATACTTCTCAACAATGAATTGTTTTCGCCAAAAGTAGAAAGCATAATATTTGTTAGAGTAACGATTGAAACACTTGCGGAAATAAGACTTATTATCTTTGCGCAAGAGTGAAGATAATTATTTTTGCTTAAATGTTTTATACTATTTATAATTGCCATTGTCAACGAAGTAAAAGTATATGTTGCAAGTGCTATAACAATAATTTCGTGATGTTTAATATACTGATTTCTATAAACTAAAATGAACACCATAGTTGAGAAAACCAAATTTATAGAAAGCAAAAAACAACCGCAAGCACGCATAGTTTTTATTTTTGAAACAAGTTGTTTTTGTGGGGATATTTGTAAATAAACAAAAATGCGTGCTACGGAAAGTAGCCCATAATATATAGACGTTACGAAAAACCATTTTGAAGAATACATTTGACTTACTACAAATAGAAAAACCGAGTATAAAATATTAAAAATAAACGATAAACATAAAAAAAGTTTTATTTTAAAAGCAGTATCAATTTTTATTCTTTCAAAAAAATCGGAAAACATATAATTGATTATTGTTCGCTTGCAATTTCGTTTGCGAGTTTAATAATGTCGCTTGCGTATTTATTTTTCGATTTGGTCAATATTTTTTTGTAAATAGGATAGTTTACACTAACCCCGACAATACCAACACACCCTATTACAATACCCAATGCAATCATTAAAGGCGCTCCACCACCAATAACCCCCATTGCTAAACTCATACCCGTACCCAAGATAAGACTTGAAATAACGCCAAAAGTGTAAGTAAAAATATTTGCGGGATTTTTTGCTTTCGCATCTAATCTTTTTAAGGCTTTTACTTTTGACGTTTGTTTAGGCGCATATTCGTTTGCAATTTGTTCAGCATAAATTTTATCAGTATTCATTTTAATTCTCCTAAAATTTTTAATTGTTTTTTCACTCGAGCAAGATTATTATAACATAATGAAAAACAATTTACCACAACAAACAACGCCCCAAATGTTTATTTGAGAATATAAAAAAGAAACAATCCGATATTAAAAATCAAACTGTTTCTTTAAAATTCACAAGTTTATCTTTCAAAAATCCCTAAGGGAGACGCCCTTAGATGTGTACTTTTGTACAAAACTAACGGTGCTTTGATGTTTAAAGTAAATATTATTTCAAGGGGTTAGAAACAAGTTAGGCTAGGCTCGCACAAACAACCATATCTCAAGTTGCGTTTTAAGGGCTTAGTTGCGAGCAAGACAAGGCAAACGAAAAGCACCGACAGGCGTGTACTTTTCGTACATAACTGTTGGTGCTTTGATAATTAAATTAACTTTTA
>JAZNMA010000148.1:0-12913 GCA_045579345.1 Christensenellaceae bacterium
TGGTTAACTATTTAAATTTACTTCACTTTAGCACAGTAGAGTGCTGTAGCGCTTTGATTTGTGAAGATTGTGTGATGTTATTATATATATCAACTGTTGTATATTTACAGTGAGAAAATCAAAATATTTTTTATAATATCAAATAAAGGGGTGATTATCAATGACTCAGGTTATACCGTTTTTTGGGTTAGGTTCATTACATGGAGTATTTGACTTCAACGATAAAGACCGCAATCTAACTTATTATCTTCAATACATGCTTAATCGAACGTCTCAGATTTTCGACTATGAGAACCTACCTGAAACCATGCCGAAACGTTATGTAGAACTGTATTTGCAGGTTAACGGTCATATATGCGTGGCAGAACATGAGGGCGATTTATACGCATTCTTTGGTGGTTTTGGCGGTTATCCAGACGCTTACTATATGCCGACTCAATATGTGGTAGCTAATCCGTACTTAAAGTTAAACAAGATTTATGATGTTGGTGAAAATTGCATAGTAGTACCTAACGATACCATGTATCTTGGCTTGTTACCCATGTTCAAACGTTATGCATCTCAAATGGTGGAAAATGATATTAGTATTAATATTGCAGATTATAACGCTCGCATTGTTAGTCTTATCAGTGCGCAAGATGATAATACTAAAGATAGCGCTAAAAAATATCTTGAAGATATTAAAGACGGTAAATTAGGCGTTATCGCTAATACTGCATTTCTAGACGGGCTACGCACGCAACAATATCAAAGCGGTTCACAATCTAACAGCATCACGCAATTAATCGAACTACAGCAGTATTTAAAGGCTAGTTGGTTCAATGAAATTGGATTGAATGCTAATTATAATATGAAGCGTGAAGCAATCAATTCTAATGAATCTCAGTTAAACGATGATATGCTTTTACCTTTGGTTGATGATATGTACGAACAGCGAAAAATATACTTCGATAAAGTAAATGATATGTTTGGCACAGATATTAAAGTAAAGTTTAATTCATCTTGGGAAGATAACAGAATAGAGCTTTATCTAGAGCAATCTACGATTAATCGTAATGACGAAAAAGAAGATGAAACCATTGAAGATGAAACCATTGAAGATGCAACCATTGAAGATGAAACTATAGAAGATGAAACTATCGAAGATGAGATTATAGAAGAGTCTTTAACGGAAATAGAGAAAACACTAGAAGATATGGAGGAAAAACTAGACGACATTTCAGGAGGTGAAACAGATGAACCAAATGAAAACGATGAATGATGTTTATCCTAACGGTTATCTATCAGACGGTATATTTCTAGACTTGCAATCTTATAATGTGCCGTGGCGTGACGAAAATATAAATGCTTCGCTAGATGTTATCTATTATTCTAAAAGTGGAGATAAATATATAGGTAACATTATCAAACGTAGTTTAGTTGATGATGTTCTAACACATCCGAAACGCGACATGATAGCAGAGTCAATTTTTACACTATTTCAAACTAAATGGGAAAAACTCTATAAAGTGCTATTCGAGGAATACAATCCGATAGAAAACTATCGAATGACCGAGACCGAGACGAGTAATCACACCATAGAATCTAGCGGCACGAATACGGGAACGGTAACGAACGCCGAAACGGGGACTGTAAGAACCGATAACACGGGGAATGTAACGAACGCGAACACTAATACAGTAGATAATTCCGTTTACGGTTTCAATAGCTCTCAGGCCGTCAATAGCGATTCTACGGAGGGAACGGAGAACACGACCGAAACGCGCAATCTAGAGGAACTGGAAACACGCAACACCGCCGACACGGAAACGCGCAATCTAGCAAACGAAAATAGCGAGACGGGCGAAAACGAACGCTCAATGACTAGAAGCGGCAATATAGGCGTTACAACGTCACAGCAGCTTTTACAATCAGAGATAGAATTATGGGAATGGAACTTTTTTAATCAGGTATTTGCAGACATAGACTCCGTATTGTGTCTGTCAATATATTAGGCAAGTAGAAAAGGAGAAAAGAAAATGCAAGTTAACCAGATAGCCGAACTTATGAATACGGTTACTAGTGAGGTATTGGGTGAAGGTGTAGTAGCTCAGGAAGATTTGTCTAATCTAGTGGACATTGGTAATCAGTTTAACAACCTTACTGGCAACCGATATGAAAATTATGTTAAGTCTCTAATTGACCATATCGGCAAAGTCGTTTTCGTCAATCGCCCTTACGCTGGTAGTGCCCCATCCGTTCTCATGGATTCTTGGGAATATGGCTCAATTCTCGAAAAGATTACGGCGGCTATGCCCGAAGCAACCGAAAACGAGTCTTGGAAACTTGAAGACGGTCAGATTTACGAACAAGACAAATTTACCAAGCCTGATGTTAGCGCTAAGTTTTACGACCTTTTGACTACCTTTGAAATTCCCATGTCGTTTGCCGAGCTGCAATCTCGTAGCGCGTTTGATAGCGCAACACAGTTAAACGCCTTTATGTCGATGATTGAAACGAGCATCTACAATTCGTTGACCGTTAAAACCGACGCAATTGTAATGCGTACCATTAACAACGCCATTGCGCAGACGATTTATGCTGCATTCGGTGACGAGAACGCATACAGCGAGGGGACTAACGTTAAAGCTGTTAATTTGCTTTACCTTTACAATCAGGCTAACCCCGATGCTAGATTGTCTAATCTTGAAGCGGCTATGACCAACGGGCGCTTTATCCGTTTTGCGTCATACACTATGGGTATGTACATTGGGCGTATGCGCAAGTTGTCCAAACTGTTCAACATTGGAGCACAGCCACGTTTCACGCCTAATGACCGTCTACATTTCGTCATGCTTGATGCTTTCGCCGCTGCCGCTGATGTTTACAATCAGAGCGACACTTTCCATGATAACTTTACCCGCCTTCCTGAATCCGAAAAAGTGCCTTTTTGGCAGGGTAGCGGTACTAATTACGATATGAATTCTATTAGTTCTATCAACGTAACTATTCCCACTGCTAACGGCAATAAGGATGTTATCGTTAATGGAATTATTGGCGTTATGTTCGACCGCGACGCGCTAGGCGTTTGCAATCGAAACGAGCGAGTTACCACTCACTATAATGCTCGTGCTGAGTTCTTCAATAACTGGTATAAAGTGGACTCTATGCAATTCTTCGACGGTAACGAAAATTGTGTTGTATTCTATGCAGCCGATACAACCGAATAACAGCTAACCCCTTTTCTCGTTGGGGGCGTTATGATTAATCGTAACGCCCCCCTTTTGGAGGTTAAAGTGCTAATTGACTTATATATAAACCATAGTGAAAAGGAACGAATAACAAAGCAATTAACTAACGTTCTTTCTCTTGATGGAACGTTGAAACAAGAAACTAGCATTATAGAACCTGAAATAATCATAGAAGCGTCTAATCCCAGTATCTATAATTACATGCACATACCGTTATTTCATCGTTATTATTATATTACCGATATTACATCTATTAGAAACAATTTATGGCGCATAAGTGGTAAAGTAGACGTTTTAATGTCATTTGATGATGAAATAAAGCAAATTCCTGTCATATTAAATAGTGCTGAAAATACAGATGAAACTTATATATCGGGTAGTCAATGGAAAACAAGCGTTAAAACTAAAACTGATATATTGAATTTTCCACAAGGATTTAATGAACAGGGAGAATACATTTTGATTACATCTGGCGGTTTACCGACTGGGGGTGAATAATGGGCGCGAATGGATTAACATATGCTCAAGTTATACAATCGTATACATCATATGACGCGCAACAATCAATTATAAAAACGCTTAGATATTTAGACGAGCTTAATTTATCGCCTTCCGAATATAGCGCCGAATTGCAAAGATTAACGGGTAGAACGGCAACACCATATTATTACGTTAATGGACAGTTAGGGGGATACACCTATTCGAGAACGGTTGAATTTTCCACCCCTAACCCGATAAATAGCAATGCAGGAACATTGGCGCGAGGTACAGTAACTCAGCCCATAGCCACAACAGTTGACGGCGCAACTGGTAAAACAGTGTCACAAGCATTAAGGGGCGTGGGCTCTAAGGCTATTACAGCAGCGGCAGAAGTCGCAACCTGGGCGGCGGCGGCTAGCGTTGCAATAACGTTAGGTAAAACTATAGATAGCACCTTATATAACGCTAATCCAGATTTTTGGGATTCTCACGGTATGTCTAGTCTTAATCCCGATACATGGAATAATATCACATCGGGAATTGACTACACCGACCCCATAACAGGCACAGCAGCGTCAGCCATGAATTTTATATTCGGGCTTGACCCTGACACGGGCGAAGCGCAAGCATATATGCGTGATGATGCTTTTGCGTATATGGCCACATATTTACAATCACAAGGGGCTTTTGATAAAGGTTATAACGTTCTAACTGATGATACTTTACAAGAATATGAGATAGACAATTTTAATTTTATTAAAATTGGCGCTTCAATGGTTAATAGTAGCGGGTATCAAACATCTTTTCCCTATATGGGGGATGTTACAGGACTATCAACTAATTATGGAGGTCACCTTAATGCTGAATATTTCCCCGTTCTTGCTTCTGCTGTTGGGGAAATAATTATTGCGTGGACTGGTATAAACAGACCGCAATTATACATAGCTTCTAAAGAATCTATACCAAATTCTAGAACTGTTGTTGTTGCCGATAATTATAGTAATTGGTTTGGATTCGGCGGAAATTACACATACACATATAACAATAAAACTATTCATTGGGGTACGTCCGCAGCATCAGGTGTTAACGGGTTATATTATCCACAATCTAATGATGTTTCTTTAACTGTTAAACAATTGCACGCCGCTATATGGGGAAATGCTAAAGAAATTGGTAGTGTAACAGGTATAAACACGCAACCTAACGCGACTATACCTACCGATTTATCTAATAGTGACATTCCCTATAATCTTAATCAATTGCAACAGCAATATCCTGATTTATGGAATAACGCAATTGATTATCCAGTCGTTAATCCTGATGGCACAACTACCAATTACAAGTATATTCCAGTTACTTTGCCTGAAATATCATCTAACACGCAAGCGCAACCGACCAGCGGAGGGCAAACGCAGATTAACCCGAATATTTCCCCCGATACATCGCCTGATGTGCTAGTAGAGTATTTGCAAAAGATACTGCAAAGCCCACAAGAAGATACGTTTACCGACACAACGCAACCGCCCGAGAATCCCACAGATACGGGCGACGGTAGTTCACCTATTCCAGTTGCGCCGACTGGAAATGCAAGCGCATTATGGGCGATTTATCATCCGACACAAGTTCAGATAGACGCGTTTGGCGCGTGGTTATGGAGTAGCAATTTTGTAGACCAACTTTTAAAAATCTTTAATAATCCTATGGAAAGTATTATTGGACTGCATAAGATATACGCTTCACCCGTAGACGCTGGTACATCTACTATTGCCGTCGGTTATCTAGATAGTGAAGTCCCTAGTGCGTACATTGAACAACAATATGTAGATGTTAATTGCGGTTCAATTAGCCTTTCGGAACAATTCGGTAATGTTTTCGACTATGCGCCTTTTACAAATTGCAAGTTATATTTGCCTTTTATCGGCATAGTTAATCTAGACGTTAGCGAAGTAATGCGCTCTACTATATCTATAGATTATAGTGTGGACGTTCTAACGGGCGCGTGTCTCGCTAAAGTGACCGTATCGCGTGATGGTAACTCTAGCATTCTCTATCAGTTCGCGGGAAATTGCGCCGTACAATATCCGCTTTCGATGGGTTCATATATGGGCATTGTGTCTAGCATTCTAGGCGTAGCAGGGAGCGCCGTTGCGACCTTCGCGAGCGGCGGGAGTCTTGCACCGTTGGCAATTGGTGCAGCAAGTGCAGCATTGGGCGCTCATACGTCGGTACAGAATAGCGGCAATTTTAGCAGTAATGCTGGGGCGATGGGCGGTAAAATTCCATACTTGATTATTGAGCGGCCACAAACGAGGATAGCGGATAATCAAGAATCATTCGAGGGTGTACCGACAAATGAATATCAGGAATTGGGTAATCATACGGGATTTGTACAATGTAGAGACATGCATATTGTAAATATCGGCGCTACAAGCGAGGAAATAACGGAAATTCAAGAGTATTTAAGAAATGGGGTGATTGTATAATGAATGGGATTATTGGGTTTTTCATAGGTTTGATTGTCGGCGGGTTTGTCGGAGTTTTCGCAATGGCATTATGCAACGTAGCAAAGGAGGATTAAATATGGAGTTTAACGACATTGTGACCGCAATATCTACAGTAGGTTTTCCCATCGTGGCATGTGGTGCACTTTACTACATGATTAATACTACAATGAAAGAACTAAAGGAAGTTATAGAAAATCTAGATAAAACTATCTCGACTCTTATCGTTAAAAAGGATGATTAATCATGATGCATGGAATTGATATAAGCAATTGGCAACAAGGACTAGACGTTAACAGGCTTAAAGATGAAATAGATTTTATCATCTGCAAAGCAACGGAGGGAACTAGTTTTGTTGATGCTTTCTGCGATGGATGGATACAACAGGCAATCGAGCTAAACATGCCGTTTGGTTTCTACCATTTCGCACAGAACAATGACCCCTATATAGAAGCGGATTTTTTCATTCAGAATACGCAAGGATATTTTAACAAGGGTATACCCGTTCTAGATATTGAAGTCACTATATACAATTGGGTAGATTATTGCACGAAATTCTGTACACGTGTTCATGATAAAACGGGAGTTTGGCCGATGATTTACACGTCGGCGGGAATGTTGCCTAACCTTTATGAATTCACGCTAATTGATGAGTGTGGTTTGTGGGTGGCGGGTTATCCGTGCAATGCTAAAACGTGGACTGATGAGGCGTACCCACCTTATAGCTTGGAGCCTTGGAAATTCGCCGCTATATGGCAGTTCACATCTAATCTTATTCTTACTGGATACGACGGCAATCTAGACGGCAATATTGCGTTCATGGATTCTAGGGCATGGGCTAAGTATGCTAATTCGAGCGCCGCACCTAAGCCCGACGATTCTAAAAAAGACCTTGCTAAAGTAGCCTATGAAGTTATATTGGGCAAATGGAATAACGGCATGGAGCGTAAACGCAAATTGACCAATGCGGGGTACAACTACACCGAAACACAAGCATACGTTAATGAATTATACTCTAAGGCTAACAAAGTAATTCATGGCGAATACGGTAACGGTAACGACCGAAAACAAAAGCTAGGTAAAGACTATGAAGCGGTACAATATATAGTAAACGACATTCTTTCCTAGAATTTCATATGAAACAATGGGTGCGTTACGATTAATCATAACGCACCCATTTATTTAAGACTCTAAAAATTCCAATGCTTTTCTATATGTCTTGAAGTGGTATAAATCTTCACCGTATCTTATAGTTACCTTAAATTTAGAGTAGTGAATATTTGAAAAATAGGCATCACATTTAACGCCTTCGCGCATTGCTATTTTAAAGCATAATTCTAAAATTCTTTTTTTCATTTTATTTACCCTATACTTTCTAATGATGCAATCAATGCAAACGTTATACACAACAGGCATATTACAATCCAATCTTTAACATCATATTTCGGTTTGTTTTCTAGTTCTTCAAAGTATAATCTAATATTGTTTATTAACATTGTTTATTTCGCACTCCATTGTAGATAATTTCTAACTATTTCCCCTACCTCGTTATCTTGATAGAAAATTTTGTCTTGAGCATAGAAATTAGCTATTCTTTTTTCTATATCCAAAACAGGTTTCGTTAGTTTTCGCCGCCAATTAGGGCGAGGGTCAAATTTAGGTGAAAATACTAAATCTTTATCATTGTCTTTTATCGGCGTCGTTTTCCTGTGTATGAACGTAAAAAGGCTAGAATCTTTGTTGACTATCTCGCATTGCAATGTTGCACCGTCGAACATTATAAAATAGGTAAACAATATATCTTTAGGCGTATACTTTACTGGACAATGCGGATACATGTCTATTTCCCATGCACCATGAGTAATCATCTGTAATTTCTTGTTATCGAATGCAAAATATTTATTAGACGGTTTCCCCTTTTTAAATTGACTTGCGCAGTATTCGACCGCTATTACAGTACCCGCGCTTGGAATTTCATAAACATCTATAGTACCTTGTTCCATCTTTGATATGTGCTTTAATCCCATTTCGGCAAAATATGGGCAATACTTGTTTACCGTGTTCCCGCACATGTAAATCGTCACATCGTCTCTAATGCCTATGATGGTACTTAGAGTATTCATAAATAATACGAATTCGTCTTTGAGATATCCACCACGAGTGATAAACTCATCGAACAATATAATTGTTATATCAGGGTATCTTGTGCCCTTGTCGTGTTCCCATGAACTGATAGCAAAAGCATACATAAAAGGTGTATCATCTTTGATTCTTATTACTTCGCCTTTATCGGTCGTTTCGTATCTGCACATATACCACATTGAATTATAGTAATACACCGAATCCCATTCATCAGAATATTTTGTTATTATGTCAGCATCTATCAACGGACTGAATAGTTCATGGCCTCGTTTGCCTATAAAATCTTCTCTAAAACGCCTAAGTAATGCACCCTGTTTTTTATTCTCGCAATAGTTCTTTATAATCTCTTCTAACACTGCAAACGTTTTACCATTGGAACGTTCACCGAAAATGATATTATAGATTGCCTTTATTTTCTTTATCTCATCTAATGTATAAAATATGCTTTTTTGTTTTCTCTTTGCCATGTAATCACCATTCCAAAGTTTGTACACCTAATAAAAACCTTGCATATTCGTGACCTATCTTCAACGAATAATCAGCATTATCTAGATGTACCGCACTAAGTTCATCATAACTGCTAACGTTTCCTTTATAATCCGTTATCATTCCCTTTCGCTCATCATCTATATACGTATGTATCATTTTCCCCGTGTGGCCTTTAGGTATATATAACTCATCGTTGAATGCGTCGAATACATCATCATATATGGATTCTAAATACTTTATGGCGGTATCTTTTCTAAGACCTGAGACTGTTAATGTTTTAATACCGTCTTTTTCTACAAGATAACGTTTAGCACCTAACGTCTTAAATCGTGTATATGTTCCCTCATAATCCCATACGCCTAAAGGCTTAATTATTCCCTTTATGGTTTTAGGCGCTATCTCATCGGCTGGCAAATTATGAAACATCATAGCAGCTTTTAATTGTTCGGTTATGCGCTCGTTATATTCTTCGATGTATTCTAAATGATTATCTTTATTTAATATCTTTATAGAGTCGGTATCTGCATAAACGTAATCATTAGCGCATTCCAATATACCAGTAAACAGGTTTTTTCTAGCATATGCCGTAACCCAAACACCCCACGGATAGAAAAGAAACCTACCTTTAGAATTATTGTACTTGATTAACATTTCGTGTAAATCAGGTTGCACGTTTTCCCATTTATCGGTATATGTTATCTCATCGCGGCATATGTCCGTTACAGTCATGCCATAAGCACTGTTTAACATTTCTTTAGAACGTGAATATTCGTATTCTGAGCCATCTACGCCCTTTAATCGCGTTTTATCTCCGTACATGCCTAATATAGCCCTAACAAAACTAGTTGGCAGATATGCGCGTTTATAGCGCCTGAAATTGCCTATTTGCAGCGCGCCCCATTTGTACATACGGGAAATTATTCTAAAGTCAACATCCGTTAGCGTTATCGATAACGTATCCGCCTTTACTATTCGGCCATTGTTGATAACAGCGCCTAAAGTGCCCCATGTTCTGGACATGCTTATATAGTTATCGAAGTACACAATTGGTTCTATATCGGTAAATGTCGCGTCGAACATACAGCAATAAAGGTTTATATTATTGTAAAAATCGTCAGAGTTTTCTAGTTCTATTAATTCCCCTTTGCTCATAGGGAATTTTTCAGCAACCATTACAGCAGGATAACTGGAAGTAAAATCGAACGATGAAACATCATATAACGTTTTGCCGCTATAGAATGGGTTAGCATGAGTAAATCCCCCTTGGAATGCACGTTTTAATTGCAAATATTCATCATCTTCAATGGTCAATGTTCGCATAACATCGCGATATAAAACTGCGCGTTTATTGCCCTTACCAATACAATTGTACTTGCAATGTTTTCTAACGTAGCCTGTTTTAGTCAAAGGAATTAACGATATATTACCGTCTGTTTCGATACGTTCATCAATGTACGCGCTAACTACCCTCACATCATTAAGACAATACATTAACTCGTCATCTGATAACATTGTTTTACTATGACGTGTTAACGAATAATCTAGGTTTCCTACTAATTTCTTCACATTATGATTAATCAAAGTATCTGCCAATTTTTCGAGCGAATACCCGCTCAACAGATAACTACATCTAAATTCAATACCAATATTAGATAGTGCGTAACATGGTTTTCTCGTATCCAATGCAAAAACTTTTAACCATGAAAAACGCTTGCATATAAATTGAAACTCATATGCCAAATTATGAACATAGAAAATAGCACGCCTTTTTTCATGCAATGATAGATAGTCGCTAATATCATCGCAAAAAGTAGTAAATTCCTCCCACGTTCTACCGATAAAATCAACGCCATTAAAATTAACCATCCATATATACATTATTGCGGTCTTATCGTCGTTTGCATCAATAAAGGACGTTGTCTCAATATCGAACGCTATAGGTATATTAAGATAATCTATTTTTTTATTTGTACGAACAGTTTTTATTTCCATGTTCTTTAGAGTCTCTTTTATCTCGTATGGTTTTTTATATGTTAATAAATCTGCTAGTATCATTGCTACCGCCTGATACCGTAATCATATATTCTGTTTCTAGCTTTTTCCGCATAGCTTCGGATTGTTCTTTAAATGTTTTGTCTTTGTTTTCCGTCCACACATCAGCGACTATTTTTTGTATATCAACAGAGCCACGAATAAAAGGGGCAATATATTTAGCAAATTCGCGATGCAATTCCCAAAAACTCTTAAGGTCATCTTCTGTTAAATCCTCAGTTATTCCTACTCGTTCTTTAAATTCTTTAACTACCTTTTTATACCCTCTTAAGGTACTAGTTTTCATTTTCAAAAAACTAGATACGCGCATAAATTCGGCGCGAAGCTGATTTAAAGTCTTATCTTTAGCGCCGAATTTCCCACCGCTTTTCATAGCCCTACTATATGCGGGAGATTCTATCTCTTCCTCTGCCATGCGTTTTAATCGTTTATTAGCAGCAGATGACAACTTAGACACTATCTTAGATAATTCGCTTTTAGTCATCGAACTAAAATCGTCAATACTCACTTCTAATATTTGCGATATTGTTTTAGCCATAATCACCACCGACCCGTTAACTCTTCGATTGTGTAACGTTCTAACAATCCGTGTTTAACATAGAATAGAAATATCTCGCAATTATCATTCCTACCATTTTCAAACCATGAAATTGTATAAGGTGAATAGCCCAATACTTGCGCAACTTCTTTTTGCGTCATGTTCAATGTTTCGGTTCTAAATTCCTTACATTTAGCTCCTATGTGTTTAAGTATCTGTTTTCCATATTCCATTGTTACCGCCTTAAATAAGAATCGGGGTATGCGCCCCAAATACCCCGATTCTATAAACTTATTGGTAGCCTACAATGTCAACCAAAGTAATATTATTGTTAACCTACAACGTCAACCAAAGTAATATTATTGCCGTTCTTAGTTCTACCCTTAGAAAATCGCATTTTTACACCGCCAACAGCATTAAGTGCTTTAGAGGCGCCCTCAATGTCTCCGTCATAATCGCTAACCCACGCATAAACGATATTACCGAGCACAGTTCCGCCAAACACGAATCTAGTTTCATCTTCGGCAAACGTGAACACTGGGAACGATTCATCACCAATTTCAATCATATCAAATTCACAGACCGTCACGCCATTGGGATATTGCTTTATAAGTTCTTCGGTGCTCAACTTGGTACGATTTTCCATGATGGGAGAAAGTGTCGTTTGCTTCTTTGCAATATTCGCGAACTTGTTAGCCATTGTTAATCCTTTTTCTCTCGTTACGATTAATCATAACGTGAGGGGCGATTATCACCCCTCACGATGGGGCTTAGTTAAAACTTTACCTTTGCAAACCAATCATCAATCATTACGTGTGCTTGTGTTATCGTCATAAGCTCATCGCCACATAGGCACACTGCGTTTCCGTTTTTGTCGGTGCCGAACTCAATAGAAAATTCGAGCTTATAAGCATCGACGTCCGCAACATCATTGCTAGTCGCGTTTTCTTCGCTTTCGTCGCTTTCTTCGCTTTCCTTGTGGGGGTGTAGTTCGTTTTTAACTACTTCCTTTATTTCTTTTACTGTCATGTACGGATTAATCTTTTCATCTTCTGCTAACTCTTGAGCATAAGAGACAGTCCCCAAAGGCAAAAGCGCTTGAAGTTGAGTAGTAGTATAATCCTTGTTTTCATCATGCGGCAAAACGCTCTCAAGTGACTTAGAGTCGATGAACTCACGACCAACGCGAATAAGTGCGCGTGTCTGTACATACTTAATGCCTAGAATCTTCTCGGCATAATCCGCCGTACTCTCGAATCCGTCCATTTCGTAGCATTTTGAATCTTCAATTTGTGCGAGCGTTACAGCAATACGCGCAAACGATTTTTTAATGTTCAATCCTTGTTTAAAAATTTGTTCGGTGAACCTTTGTAACTTGGAATTCTTAAAAGTCACTTCATTCATGTTTACAAGTTCGATAGCCATTTGTTACCCCTTTCATTTTGATTAATCGTAATGATTAATCCTCAATAAATCCAACA
>JAZNMA010000149.1:0-3361 GCA_045579345.1 Christensenellaceae bacterium
TACACTAGTATGGGTCTATAAGTATTTTGCTTATAGACCTATATTTCTATTGAAAAAGATTTTTGTGTAGTATATAATAATAGAAAGGAGACAAAAATGAAAGTTAATATAGAAAAAGTTGAAGATGTATTAATGAAAAGTTTGGAAGATGCTTGTGGATTGACGGCATATAAACTTGTGTTAGATAAAAACAACATAAATTCTGGCGATTATCAAAAGAATTTTACAAATTATTACAGGGTTAGAAGAGATGCTAGTTGGTTGGAAAAATTTTACAAATTTTTAGAGAGTAATAAGGATAATACATCTATTACATTTAGAGAAATTCTAATAGAACTTTCATCTTGGAAACACAATATTAAAAAAAGTAAAAGTAATCCTAATGGTGTTGGAACAACAGTTGAAGCGTCTTTCGCTAGTAAATTGTTGGCTACGATTAATCCTAATTATCCTATATGGGATAGTCAAGTTGTTCGTGCATTAAATATTACATTAGAAGGTAATGATAAAATTGAGTCATATGTAAATGCTTATAACGACTTGACCAAGACAATAAAAGAATACATTGAGAGTGAAGATGGGAAGATAGCAATTGAGTTGTTTGATAAGCAATTCCCTAATTATACTTGGGTAAGCAATTATAAAAAAATCGATTTTTATTTATGGAATATTGGTAAAAACTAAAACTACTTTTTGTCCCACACACATACCCTAAAAACGAGATTTTGTCCCACACACGCACATAAGATTGAACCTTTGTCTATAAGACAAAGGTTCTCTTTTTTTGCATTTTTAGGGCTGTTTAAGCCCTTTTTTGATTTTTTTGAAAAAACTTTGATAATGCGAAATCAAAAACGGCGTGATTAGGTTGTCTAAATTCCTAAAAACGCCGTTTGACTTTTTTAATAACTAACCTAAGTACACTCCAACATTTTACACTCCCACAACGGGACTTGAACCTAAAATGCCTAAGAATGTAGCAAAAACACACAAAATTCGCTAAAAGCGCAAACGACGCGTATAGGCAAATTTATTTTGCAAAGGTTCGAGTCTATCACGGGGAGTGTTTTTCTTAAAACTCACAATTGTGTAATAAACCTATTTGCAATCTATACAATTGTATAAATTTTAAGTTAAAAGATTAAAATGTGCGTAAAAAACCTAAAACTATTTGACAAAGCGTCCGTTTGGTCATATAATATAAATACATAATGGAGAGGTGTAACTTATGGAATTTAAACCACTAGCGGATATGTGGGTGCAATGTTTAGATTGTGGAGAAAAACGTTCTTTAACGGTGAATAGCGTTGCGCCTGGGGCGATCGTCACGCCGAGAAACGAAAGCGTGTATAACGATAACGAAAAGCGCAAAGCGGTAGAAGCGGTAATTCCTATGGGAAGATTTGGAACGCCCGAAGATTGCGTAGGCGCGGTGCTTATGCTTTGTTGCGAGCAAGGTTCATATATCACGGGTACAGATATTATTATTGATGGAGGAATGAGATTGTGAAAATTGTACGGAAAAAATATAACAATTTACAATACGTAATTTCTTATCCCGACGAGTATGAAGAAGATAAAAAATACCCTGTTATCTTTCATACGCACGGGGCGGGTAGTCGCGGTACGCATTTAAGTTCGCTCAATATAGACGTTCCTATTAAAAATAATCCTTCGGCAAACGAGTTTATTATCGTTGCTCCACAATGTTACGCAGATACTTGGTTTGAAATCTTTGAACAGCTTATCAAGTTTTGCGAATATATTTACGAACAGCCGTTTACGGACAAAACTCGCTTTTATTCATCGGGGATAAGCATGGGCGGATATGCGGCGTATCAACTGATGATGAGCCGACCGCAATTATTTTCGGCAGGTATCGTTTGTTGCGGTGGCGGTATGTATTGGAACGCAGGACGCTTGAAGGACATCCCTTTGAGAGTCTTTCACGGCGAACAAGATAAAACGGTATTGCCGTGTGAAAGTAAAAATATGTCGGAATATATCAACGCAAACGGAGGGAATGCAACTTTAACTTTGTACCCCGAATGCGACCATAACTGTTGGGATAAAACCTTTACCAATAAAGAAAATTTTAAGTGGCTTTTAAGTCATAAAAAGGAAAATAAAGATAAAAACGCTTGAGGTTTGCTTAAATAATCTAATCGAACAAAAAACAGTACAGAATATTTTTGTTCGTATAGGTAAAAAAAGAACGATTTGTTAATAATCGTTCTTTTTTTATGTCAAATTCGCAAAAATTTGATTATAATTCGAGCCTTTAGGCGAGTTATCATGTTGCGATAGCAACTATCTTTTCGCTTTATCGAATTTGAATTATAACTCACTACGTTCGAATGATAGCGATAAATTGCATGATAGTTCGCTATGCTCACATTATAGCAACTACGTTGCATTTAAGTTTTTTATGTGCTATAATAAAACTATAAAAGAAAATAAGTTGTTAACGTTATCTCAAGAATTTACTGTTGAAACAATTAAAATAGCGCAGTTATTAGCAGTTATTAAAAGATAAAAAAGAATACGGTTTTTCTGACCGTAAGCGTTATAATGATGCGTTTGATTCATTTTATCGTGATAACAATGCTAAACCAATGATTAATCTCATAGCAGAATACGTTAGCGAACAGTATGATGATTATTTTAGAATCTTAGAGAACGAGTAGTAGGCGAAAACGTTTATCAATTTAAGGAGTAAAAATGAAGAAGTTTAAAAACGTAACTGAAGTTTTAATTAAATCAACCAAAGATGGAACAAGTCAACCTAACCTTATCTATAAAGCAAAAGGGAAAAATAGACCGCTTATTGTAGTTTTACACACGTGGAGTTTTAATAGATTTAACCAAGTTGAAAACTTTTTGCCATACGCAAAAAAGCACGACGTAAATATAATTTTTCCTGAATTTAGGGGCGCGAATATAGTTGGCAATCCTAATAAAGAGCAGGCTTGCTGTTCTAGCGTGGCTATTCAAGATATTTTCGACAGTATAGAATACTTTAAACAAAACCACACCTTTGACGAGCAAAATCTTTTTATAACAGGTGCAAGTGGCGGGGGGCTTATGGCTTTAATGGTTTGCGCAAACAATCCCACCTACTTTAAAGGAGTTCAGGCTATTGTTCCTATAACCGACCTAGTTAAATGGTACGCCGAGTGCGAGCCGTATCGCAATCACCTTAAGTATTGTTTGGGTGGCGAACCGTTAGGGGAAACACTTATGGAATACAAAAACCGCTCGCCTATAAATTACGTTGAAAATTTAGCAAAGGCAAATTTGCGTATATGTAGCGGGAAAAGCGACGGTGTTGTTCATTACTCTCACGGATTAACGCTTTATA
>JAZNMA010000150.1:0-3826 GCA_045579345.1 Christensenellaceae bacterium
CAAACATATTGCAAATTCAATCATTGAGTTTGGTTTTAATGACCCAATAGGAATTGCTGGGGATGATAACATAGTATTAGAAGGCAATGGGAGAATAGAAGCGGCAAAATATCTTGGGATAAGTAAACTTCCTTGTGTTCGCCTTGACCATTTAAGCGATAAAGAAAGAGATGCCTATGTAATTGCTCATAATTCTACTAATTTAGAAACGGGGTTTGATGATGGCGTTTTGTATGAAGAATTAAAAAAACTACAAGAGTATGACTTTAGAGATTTTGGGCTTGAAGCAGAAAAATATTTACAAACTATAGTTAGGGTTCAAAAAAGAATATTAAAGCAAATTAATAAAATCCATTATTTAATAAGTGGAGATATAAATAAAAACAACGAGATTATTTATTTTATAGACAAAATAAGAAAGATAGAGGGTGTAGAAATTGAGTCAACAACCAACTAAAACTGATAATAAATCTATCCCAAATAAAATATTTATAAGGCAAAAAGCAATTGAGAATTTATCTGAAGTAAATGTTATGGATTTATTTGCTGGGCGAAACATTTTATGGAATAATATTAAAACAAATAATTATTATGGCATAGATGTATCGGCCAACAAAGGTAAAAACTTAAATGTAGATACAAGAAAAGCGATTGATAATTTAGACTTATCTTCTTATAACGTAATAGATTGTGATAGTTATGGGATTGCTTTTGATTTATATAAAAAACTTTTGACAAGAAAAGATGTTAAAAGTGGAACAATAATAATTTATACAGCCATAACAAATGAGTTTACTAAAATACAAAATGTGGCAAAAGAAGAGTTGGGCTTTAAGAATTTTTATAATAAAGTCCCGTCGCTTTTTAACGCAAGAGCTATTGAGTTCTTTTATGAGTTTCTTGCAAAATATGGGATTGAAGAAGTTTATTATTATTCAATAAGAGATAAGTTCTTAAAACATTATGGATATTTTATCAAAAATTAAATAGATTATTGAAAAAATATAATATTTATGTTAAAATATAAATTACAAGAAGTTAAATTTATTTCGCTTGCACTCAAAAATTTGTAAAACTATCGTTTTACTGCAAAAACGACAGTTTATGCAACTTCAAATTTGAAAAAACATCAGTTGTGTGTCCTTGCAAGCAAACACCCAACTTTAGATATTATAAACATGAGTATTATATATAAACCAACGGGAATGGCAAGGGAATATAGTCCTTATGCCTTAAATATTTATATCGGATGCAGTCATAGATGCAAATATTGTTATGCGCCCCATACTCTTCAACGAACGGAAGATAGTTATTTTGGAAAGCCTGAGCCACGAAAAGATATTTTGAAACTTTTAGAAAAGGATTTGCAAAAAAACACATATAAAGAACAAGTTTTAATTTCTTTTGTAGGAGACGTTTATTGTGATAATGCAGATAACAGTGAAACTACAAGAGAAGTGTTGAAGTTGTTAAATGCATATAACATTCCCGTTGCAGTGCTTTCAAAAGGTGGAAGCAAAATGCTTAGAGATTTAGACGTGTTCAAATCTTTTGGCAATAGAATAACCGTTGGCACAACGTTGACATTTTTAGATGAAAATAAAAGTAAAGAGTGGGAGCCTTATGCTTCCTTGCCAGAAGATAGACTTTATACTTTAAAAACACTTCATGAAAACGGAATAAAAACTTTTGCAAGTTTTGAACCGACAATAGAGCCAGATGAAAGCATTAAACTTATAGAAAGAACCCTAATAGATAATTCCGTTGAACATTATAAAATTGGAAAAATCAACAACTATAAAAAAGCTGACAAATGGCAAAATTGGGAAGAATATTTGCAAAACTGCATAGATTTATTAAGACCAGCAAATAAGCAAGTTTATTATAAGTTTTGTTTAAGAAAACTTGCGCCAAACGTTGAGCTTTTTGCTAACGAGAAAAACCCAGATTTATATAACGTTAGAATATTAGAAAACGAACAATTAAAATTTTTATAAAAACCTAGGGGATGTCGTTTTTAGCGACATCCTTTTTAACTTTAATTTTAATTATTAAATCAATTTGTTGTTGACAAAAGCCTATAATTTTAACAATGATGGCTATAAAAACAGGTGTAAAAACTGCGAAAAATCAGCAAAAATTTCTAACATATGATAGCGGGTGTATGATTGCACCTAAAAACTTCTAGATTTTACAAGCGTTTTTATGGATTTTTGCTTGGCGAAAAAGTCAAGGCGATTTCGTTTACGGTAATAGTAAGAGTGGCGAAATGGTAAGTCTACCGCCCGAACAAAGTGAGGGCGGTGGACAATATATACACTCTCTTTTGTTATATAAGATAAACATAAACTTGCCAAAATAACTACCGATAACGGCGAAATGTATATCTTTTTAGATTGCTCTAGAGATTTATATTTTGCGAGAAATTTCTTAAAAATAAGCGTTACAATAGGTGTTTTTGCTATCGTTTTAATATTTGGTTTAGTATGGTTTTTCTCATCTATTATCGTTAAGCCAATAGCGGAAAGTTATTCAAAACAAAAGCGTTTTATAACGAACGCTAACCACGAAATAAAAAACCCACTTGCAATAATTGGCGCAACCAACGTTGTAGAGCCATTTAAAAATCTTGCTAAAGTTTCTAATAAAACGCTTAACGTGTCTATTGAAAACGACTTAAAAGCCATTGACGAAGTGTCATTAATAGGTCAACTTGTTTCTATTCTTTTAGAAAACGCCTTTAAGTATTCAAACAGAAACGGCACGGTTGATTTTTTCTTAACTTCTAACGGCAAAAACAAAAAAATAATCGTTGCAAATACTACTGACGGCGTGGATAAAAAGAATTTAGACAAGTTGTTTGATAGGTTTTATCGTACAGACGATTCAAGAAATTCCGAAACGGGAGGAAACGGTATCGGTCTTTCTATTGCCAAATCAATCGTAAACATTCACAAAGGCAAAATTAACGTTAAATCCGACGATAGAATATATATCGTGTTTAGAGTTATTTTATAATACTTAACATTTTAGGAACTGTCAATTCGGCAGTCCCTCTTTAATAATATTTAAGCTTTATCAAAAACCCAACAAAAAAATAACATATTTTGCAAAATTGTTGACTTTATGAATATATTTATATATAACGATAAAGTCGAACAAAGACAGATAATTATTTTTGGAGGATGGCATTATGTCATATGTAGAAAAAAATTTAGGCGCAAACGAAGAACTCGTTAAATCTGCAGATAAGAACGGTTTATTTCTTATCGTTGTTTGGATTAAGGGTATCTTATTCTTTTGGTTGTTGTTGATTCCGTTAATCAAAGCTATCGTAACTACTATTAAGTTCTCAAAAATCGAACTTGCAATCACCAACAAACGTGTTATCGGTAAAGTTGGCGTATTAAACACCAGTTCTTTAGACTCGCCTCTTAATAAAATCCAAAACGTAAGCGAAAAGCAAAAATTCTGGGGTAAAATCTTCAATTACAGCACAATCGTAGTCACTACCGCTGCAGGTTCTTATACTTACGATTGCATTAAAAATGGCGTTCAATTCAAAAACGCTGTTATGGCACAAATCGAACAATATGAAGAAGACCGCATTAAGCAACAAGCTGCTGAAATGGCAAGTGCTATGACAAGCGCTATGAATGCTAAAGCTGAAAATTAATTTTAACTGCAACAATAGCCCACTAGCTAAGCTGGTGGGCTATTTTTTGTTAAATTTAAATGTTGTAATTTTTAAGATTTAATTTATTAAAAAATCTTGTTATCGGAATAAGCGTCAACGAAACGCTAATGACCGCGCACACCGTTTGTG
>JAZNMA010000151.1:0-13772 GCA_045579345.1 Christensenellaceae bacterium
AGCCGGATCCTTGCATGGTATACACCGGGCCACAAAAAGAAGGTGGCCCGGCTGCTTATTTTTTTGTTGACTGTATTAACAAATTGTTATACTATATATTATAGGAGGGTTATATTATGTTTAAAGATTTAGAATTAATTATTAATGATTTTTTTGAATCCGTTAATGATGTTATCGCTCAGTGTGAGAGAAGAAGAAAGTTACTTAGCGAGAGCGAAGAAGGGAGTGAGGATTAATGGAAGCTTTGAAATGGGAAAGGGGCCAGCTGCGGCAGGGATCGGATTATAAAATTATAGCCGTGAGATTAAATAGGGATAAGGACGGCGACATTATAAAAGTCCTGGATAACATAAACGCAAGTGGTTACATTAAAGCTTTAATTCGGAAAGATATACAGGAAGGGAATATAGAAAATGATTGATAAATCAATAAAAAATCTGCGGGGGGGGGGTAGGCTTATATGCGATTAATCCCCGTGTGGAAGCTTAAAAATTTAAGCGTTAGCGAAGTAAGAAAAGAGTATTCGCGCATAAGGAAGGAAGCCTTGCGGCGGCTATCCGTCCTCGAACGTAATAATTTTATTGGATATATCGACACGATCCCGGAGATTACCCAGGCGCGCGGGCGATCTGATCTGGACGTTTATTTAGAATTAAGAGAGTTAACGTATTTTTTAAAAAATCCTTTTTCTAAAATCTCATACGTTAAACAATTCGAAAAAAACATGATCGAACAATTAGAAGATCAAGGATATTATAACATAACCGCGGAAAATGTGCGAGAATTTAACGAATATATGCGTCAATATAAAGGCGCTGTCGATGGATTCTTATATGATAGTGATAGAGCTGTTGAAATATTCGACGAAGCTAAAAGGTTGAATCTTGAATATTCACCGAATCAACTTTTAGAAAACTACGACTATATGAAAGACAATATAAGAGCGTTAAGGGAGATTAAGCCGGTTAAAAATAATAAACCAATGACGCAACGTGAATTAAAATCGAGGATTACGAAATGGAAAAACAGGAACTTATAAACGAGCTAAAAAAAGCGAAAACAGTAAAAAGGCCCCGCGGTAACCCCGGCGGACTTTCTCTGTATTATAAAGACGTGATCGCAGCATTCGACATAGAAACAACAAATGACCCAGAAATTAATAATTCCTATATGTACGCCTGGGGCTTCTGCATAAATGATAAATATATAAGCGGCCGAACCTGGGAAGAATTTATAGAATTAACGACCGCAATAAAAAGGGAATGCCAGGGCGCGGCGGTTCCGGTATATGTGCATTTTTTATCGTTCGAATTTGTGTTTTTATCCGGTATATTAAACTTCGAGCCGGCCGATGTTATTTGCGGAAAAGCCCGCGAGATAATAAAGGCTTATTCTTATCCGTTCGAATTTCGTTGTAGTTACAAATTAACCGGGTTATCGCTGGACGTATTAACGCGCTCGATGAACGTTAAGCATATAAAATTATCCGGGGAAGAATATAATTATAATTTAATTCGTTATCCTTGGACACCGTTAAAAAAATTCGAAAAAGATTACTTGAAACATGACGTTTTAGGGTTAATGGAATCAATCAAAAAGCAAATGAAGATATATAATGATTCCATATACACGATACCGATAACAAAAACCGGTTATGTGCGGCGACAACTAAAAAAAAGAATGCGGACTTATCCTTGGGAGTATGTAGAAAAGCAAAGAATAAATATTGATATTTATAAAATGCTTAATATGGCAATGCGTGGGGGTAACGTTCACGCGAACCGATATTTAGCGGGGGAAATAATCCCCGGCGTTGACTCTTGGGATATATCCAGCGCGTACCCTGCGGCGATGGTGTACGGACTTTTCCCGATGGGACAATGGAAGGTTGAAGCGGACCCGATTATTGACGATGTAATCCGACTTATTTATCTGCGAAAACGCGCAGCATTAGCAAGCTTGAAATTTAAGAATATTCGCACGAAAAATAAGTACGAAGAATGGCCTTATATAAGTGAATCTAAGTCGTTTATATCTAAAGACATACCTAAAGAGGACCGTATTATAGACAACGGCCGCGTGCTGGCGATTAAAGGCGATCTTATAGGCTGTTATACTGATCTGGATCTAAAAATAATTATAGACCAGTACGAATGGGACGACGTGGAAGTTTTACAACTTGCGCATACTAAATATAGGCCGCTTCCTAATCAAATAAGGGAATACATTTTAGAGCTGTACGAGAAAAAAACGAAATTAAAAGGAACTAAAGAGGTAGAATTATATACAGCTAATAAAACGGAAATAAACGGAGCTTTTGGGAGTCTTGCAGAAGATCCCGGGAAAATATACATGATATATAATAACGGAAAATTCGAACCGGAAAAAATAAGCCGGGAAGACGCCGCCGCCCGTAAAATCCAAAAAAGCAATCTTTCATATGCTTGGGGCGTTTGGGTCCCTGCAATCGTTAGATTCTGGACGCAAGGAATATTAAAAGAATTGGGCGACGATGGGGTATATACCGACACAGACGGGGTTAAATCGCTTGAAGGTATTATTGAGCCTTTTAAAAGATTCAACGCTCAAATCGAAGATTTTGCGGCTCAAATACCGGGTACGCAAGTAGCCGATAACGATGGCGTGATACATACCTTGGGCGCATGGGAATACGAAGGTAGCTACGATAGATTTATAACTTTAGGGACAAAAAAATATGCTTACGAGCAAAACGGAGAATTAAATATAACAACGGCCGGGGTTAATAAGAAAAAAGGCGCGAAGGAGCTAGGACGCCTAGAAAAATATAAAGAAGATTTTACCTTTTACGAAGCCGCAGGGCGTGAAGCAATTTATAACGATGACGCCGATTTCTGGATAGAGCGGGAAGGGCATAAACTACACATAACGCGTAATGTGTTTCTTAAAAATTCAAGCTTTACGCTTGGACTTACGGCAGAATATAGGCGATTAATACAATATCCGGGAATAATAAATAAGATTTTTGAAGAAATGGGGCTTAAATAATGTTTGTAAAAAAACAGAAATTAATAGACATATTTGCCGGTAAAGAAAATGAAGTTATGGAAAAAGTGGATAAAATAGTTGAGGGATTATATACAGAATATCATATTCAAGTAATTCTTGATTACATTAACGAAAAGAAGGAAGGAGACACATAAAAATGGACGTAGCGGAATATATATTAGATAAATTAGACAAAGAGAAAGAAAAACAATGCAGAAGTTGCATGAACTTTAAAAGCTCTATTTGCTTAATATATGGTGAAAAATTGCAATTTAAATGTGAAATATTTGATCATATATACAATTATTATGATTTAGAATATGAAGAATTACCCGGTCAAATGTCGTTTGATGATTTCTTGCTTGATGATCAGGAATAGTATATAATTAAGTGTCAGCAATAACGCCTTTATGCAAGGCGGGCCCCGAAAGGGGCCCTTTTTTATATCTGGATAAGTTGCGTTATTTTCTTGTATATGTTATAATCTTGGTATGGTTTACGATAATATTTTTCTTGAAAATGGGTATCTTAATTTTGACTCCTTTATTAATACGCCGGGGATAAGTTTTTTTGTAATTCTGGGCGGCCGTGGCACCGGTAAAACGTTCGGTTCTATTGAATGGTGTTATCTTAATAAGCAAAAATTTGTATATTCCCGTAAAAATCAAGTTCAGCTTGATTTTATCAGGTCAGAAGAAGAAAACCCAATACAAGCATTAAATCGTGAAAAAGGTTACAATTTAGAAGCGGAAAACGTAAGGAAAATTACAAGAATAAAAAAAGGCGCGGAAGATCTGGGTCTTATGGTAGCGCTTTCCGCTATATCCGGGATACGTGGATTTGACGCCGAATCATATAAAGTTTGGATTTACGACGAATTTATACATGAAGAACACGAAAAACCAATTAAAGCAGAATTTGACGCATTTAACAACGGATACGAAACTATCAACAGGAACAGGGAATTAAAAGGGGCTCCAGCGCTTAAAGCCGTATTGATGGCAAATACAAATAGTTTAAAAAGTGAAATATTGATGGGCTGGGATCTTGTTGAGATAATCCGGAAAATGAGAAAAAAAGGCGTTGAAATATTTACAGATTTAAAGCGCGGATTAATGATTATTGATTTAATTAATAGCCCTATATCTAAAGCGAAAAAAAATACGGCGTTATATAAAATGAACGCCGGTAATGAGTTTTCGCTTATGGCATTAGGTAATGAATTCGCATACGACAGGACGGACAAAGTTAAATCAATGCCCTTTAAAGAATACATTATAGATTTACAAGTCGGGGATTTGTTCTTTTATAAACACAAATCCAACGGTACGTATTACGTAAGCCCATCGCAGCGCGGCACTCCGAAGGAAGTAATTATTCCCCAGGGCGAAGGCCGCAAAAGGCTCCAGGAACGCGGGGCGCGATATTATAAAGCCTTTGTTAAAGACAAAATTAAATTCGAGAATATGACAACTAAAATTAAGTTCGAAAAATATTTCAGTTGACGATAAAACAATATTGACAACTTCCTAAAAAATAGTAAAATAAACTTAGGGCGCGCCACAGACCACCCGGCGGAACCGGGGGCATACTCTTGGTCAGAGTAGAGCGCCCATTTTTATTAAATAAAAAGGAAAATAAGCACTTATGGATATAAACGTAATTGGTCAAATGATAACAAGTTTAGGTTTTCCCATCGTTGCAGCTGCTGCGCTGTTTTGGTACGTCAACAAAAAAGACGAAAACCACAAGGAAGAAATAAACAGCCTTCGGCAGTCTCTGGATCGTAATACATCAATTCTGGAAGAATTAAAAACATTAATAAATTTATTTGCGCAGGAGTTAAAAAATGACAGTAAAAGAAGCGATTAAAAAAGTTATAGACTTAGCAAATAGTGAAGTGGGATTCCGGCCGTCAAACGGTAAACATACAAAATACGCAAAAGAGCTTGACGCATTAGGCGATTTTTACAACACGCCAAAAGACGGTTACGACTATTGTGATGTTTTTGTCGATTGGCTTTTTGTTAAATCTTTTGGCGCGGACATCGGCCGGAGAATGATATATCAGCCGAAGAAGTCCAGCGGCGCGGGTGTAGGTTATTCGGCCGGATATTATAAAACAAACGGCGCCTTTAAAAAAATCGCAGAAATTGGCAGCCAAATTTTTTTCGGGGATTATCATACGGGAATCGTCGTTGATATAGAAGGGGATTATATATATACAGTCGAAGGAAATACCGGGGCATATAACGGCGTCGAGAAAAAAAAATATTCAAGGACGAATCCCTCTATTGCCGGATTCGGGATTCCAAAATGGACGCTTGCCGCAAGTGTTAAAAACGAGGATTCTAAAAATGAAGTGTCAATTAAAAAAAGAATTGAAAAAACTTGTTCAGAACTTTCGAAGAAATCTTACGAAACAATACAAGGGAAATACGGAAACGGCGCCGACAGAATTAAAGCTCTTGGCGATTACTATACGCCGGTTCAATGGATAATTAACGAGGTCTTAAAGGAGTGAAAAAATGGAAAAAGAATTATTGATTAAAATGTTAGACGCTGGCTTTACAGCCGAAGAAATTAAAAAGCTTATACCGGAAGAACCGGGAACCGATGAACAGCCCGCCACAGCTGGCGGGGAGTCCTCGAACAAGGAAGCGGGCGCCGCCGATGGGGCGCGCCAGGGGGGCGCCGCTTCCAACGATGAAGGAATCCGCGCAATGCTGGAAGGAATAAAAAAAGAAATTAACGAACAGCTGGAAGATATAAAAAGATTCCAACAGGAGCAAAACGTTAAAACTTATGACACCGATAACCCGCTCAATAAGCAGCTAACAGCAAAAGACGCTTTCAATCAGATCTATAATCCGCCTATGTATTTTGAGAATGAAGAAGGAGATAAATAAAAATGAGTGTAAACGACCTTAATTATGAACAGATAGCGGCAATTTTGAACGATATCAATAGAGCCGTAACAGGTAACGAACAGAGCATAGCGCCGAAAAATACAAAAGAATTTGTTAGCGTTGCGACCACGCTTGTAAAAAATGGGCTGGATCCTCTAAGAACGGCCGTTAGTTTAGTATTGGCCGACACTATTTTTAGTATTAGGCCATACGAATCAAAGTTTAAAAACCTACGAACAACGCGCCAGCGCTTCGGAGCAATAACTAGAAAACTAACTCCAATAGATAGAGAAGCGGAAGAAGATACACGTTACGCGCTGCAAGACGGCGGGACGGTAGACCATTACAGAATTAGCCAGTTCCATGTATTAATGACGAACTTCTACGGCCAGGCTGTCTATAAAAGAAGGGACACCACCTTCACCGATCAGCTCATGGGGGCATTTAAGGGGCCGGATCAGCTGGGCGAGTTTTTCGCTATGAAGGAGTCGAATATGCGCGATCTTATCGAACAGGATCACGAGTCAACGGCTAGAATGACAGTCGCCAACTTTGCTGCCGGTAAGTACGCAATGAATAACGGCGTCGTTCACGTTCTAACAGAATATAACGCGCACACAGGCCTAAACTTGGACGATCAAACAGTATATCAGCCGGACAATTTCAAAGGCTTCTCAGAATGGCTATTCGCGCGAATTGACCAACTAACAAAGAAATTAACAGAAAGGAGCGGCCTTTATCAGATACAGGTAACGGGAAAAGAAGTCAACAGACATACGCCGCTCAGAGACCAGCGCGTTTACCTTTATAATCCCATTAAAACGGAAATCGAAAAGCGCGTAACGTCCGGCGTGTATAATGAATCATACTTACGATGGGCGGATAATGAAGGCGTCAACTTCTGGCAAAACATCGTAGAAGGCGAGGAACAAAAAATAAGCGTGCAACCGTCATATATGGACGCTCAAGGAAGTATTATTGAATCAAACACAACCGTTGCGTTTGATAAGCTAATCGGCATTATCACAGACCGCGACGCTATGGGTTATACAGTATTTAATCAAAAAGCAATTAATACACCAGTAAATGCCGATGGTGATTATTACAATACTGTATATCATTTTACTGAGCGCTATTGGAACGACTTTACAGAAAAAGGAATTATCCTTTTGATGGATTAATTTATGAATGTTTTTCTATACTCTATAAAAAAAAGAGAGAATTCAACAAAGCGCCCGGACGTCGCGGGCGTTTTGTTGCAATGCACGATTAAAACAGAATCAAGTATAGAAAATCCAACACTTGAATTAAATTTGGGGCTGCAATATGCGCCGAATTATAATTATGCTTATATTCCAGATTTTAACCGCTATTATTTTATTGAAAACCGCACATATTCGCCGCCCAAATGGACTTTTTCATTAAGTGTCGACGTCCTCGCGACGTATAAAGCAGATATAGGGGCCGCGAATTTGTATGTGCTAAGAGCAGCAGCAGAAAAGGACGGAAACGTCGTTGATACACTTTATCCGGCAAAAACAAATTGCACTTATGTTTCGACACCAAACACGGAACAATTACGTTATTGGGAAACCAACGTAAACAATGGTAGCTTTGTCCTGGGCGTTGTGTCTAAAGATCCGTATTATGGTTCGTTAGATTATTACGTTTGCGACGTCGCCGCACTAAAAGCGATTGTTTATGCACTTATGGCGGATATAGTTACGGCGGCCCGTGATTTTGATGTCGACGACGCAAGCTTGGCCCTTCAACTTAATTTAGTTGATCCGCTGCAATATATTAAATCTTGTATATATATCCCGGTAGCTTATAGTGATTTACCGGGTACGCCGTTAGTTGATCCATTAAATCCGGGGGATATATCTATATTTAATTATGACATTAACATAACGGCCGGAAACGTAAAAGAATTAAGAAGCATACCGCAATACGTTGCTACAAGGAATTATATTTTACCGCAGCACCCGCAAGCGGCCACGCGTGGCAATTATTTAAACACGGCGCCGTTTACGCGTCACAGCTTAATCGTGCCGCCGTTCGGAATGATTGAACTTGATACTACAATAACTTGCAATGCTGCAAGCGTAGGAGCCGAAGCGATAGTAGATCTTCCCACCGGCAAGGGGTTTTTAGTTGTGACAGCGAACGGCCATACTATAAGCAGAACGGAAACGCAAGTAGGCGTTCCGGTTCAATTATCGCAAGTGAGCCGCGACTATTTGGGCGCAGCAATGGGCGCAACAAATGGAATTGCCGGCGCTATTGGAAGCGCATTGAGTGGGAACATTAGCGGGGCCATAATGTCGGCAACAAACGGGATTGAATCAGCAACGCGCGCAATGATGCCGCGTAGTAGCTCAATAGGTTCCGGCGGTTCTTACGGACAGTTTTATTCAGTAAGTGAATTAGAAAGTCAGTTTTTCCCGATCGTTGACGATGACAATACACAGAACGGGAGACCGCTATGCAAGATCAGACAGCCGGCAAACCTGGGGGGATATATGTTAATCCAGGACGCCGACATACCTATTAACGGATCGGCGGAAGAATCCCGGAAGCTTAGAGCATATTTAGAGAATGGGTTTTATTACGAATGAGTTTTACGCCACGCTTTAATAGTGATGGGATTTCAAACAGCCCATATTATACCACGGATAACCCCTTTTATAATGCGGGTTACGGAATGCCAAACTGTACGGCTTACGCATGGGGGCGATTTTGGGAAGAAGCCCCAAACGGGGGGCGTCCGAACTTATCCACAGGCAACGCCGAGGATTGGTTTAATAACGTAGCAGATGGGTACGAACGAGGGCAAACGCCAAAACTAGGCGCTGTATTATGTTTTTCCGGGGGCAGTTCAACGGGCCACGTTGCGATAGTTGAACAAATAAACCCCGATAATTCAATAATTACAAGTAACAGCGGCTGGCAATCAACTTTTTTCTGGACTGAGACTTGCTATCCACCAAATTATAACAATGACGGTTATACATTCCAGGGTTTTATCTATAATCCAAACGTGCAGGGCGGAGCGCCGCCGGAGCCGTCCAGCTGGATAAGCGCAAATCGTTATTTGTCAAGCTCAGAACAGGATAGTAACGCGATTAAATTTTATTATACTATGTCGCGGCTTGGCGTCAGCTATAACGCTATTCTGGGAATGTTGGCGAATATTGAATCGGAAAGCACAATAAACCCTGGTATTTGGGAAAGTTTAGACCCCTTCGCCGGCGGCTACGGGTTAGTTCAATGGACGCCGTACACAAAATATAGTGAATGGGCTGGGGCAGGCTGGGAAGATAACGGGCAAAAAGAATGTGAACGAATTTATTATGAAGCTCAAAACGGGATACAATGGTTCGAGAATTATTCGGCGCCAGATGTCGATTATCCTATATTCCCGCCGGTTACGTTTGCCGAATATATTAATAGTAATTTAGATCCTAAAATATTAGCGGATTATTGGCTTCTATATTACGAACACCCATACGAAGGTTATATCTCGGATAGGATCGCCGGACATCAAGCCCAAGTCGACCATTACAATAATTTATTGAACGGCGGGGGGCCTGTTCCCGGAACAACAAAAAAAATTTGGTTATATCTAAAAGCTGCAAAAGATAAAAGAACAAGGAAGGGACAAATTTAAAATGATGGTTCCGCAGTATTACGAATTTATAAATAAATATAATAGCATAGATAGCCCGGCAATCGTACACGTTAGCGACACCGGGACGGCATGGTTTTTTAGGCGATATTTTATGCAAGACATATTAAGCGTTATAGAATTTGAGAATATCCCGGATAATTGGGATATTGACTATTTTATGTATACGTTATTTATGACCGGGCGCGTGGCCGTCATTAACACGAAAAAATGGGGAGTAATCCCGCAATATTGCACGCTTAACGGCTGGAATATATATTATATGCCTTCCCACGCCATGATAGTTAATCCATTATTTTATAGCGAAATAAACGCCAGAATCGGCGTCGAATGTAGCTTGATTAAAATGCAACCGGATTTTGGCGGCGCTTGGGATCTTGTCGATTATTACGCTTGTCTTACAGCTATGGAAGCCGAAAGCCTGGCGACGAATGTATTAAATACTAAACTAGCATATGTCTTTGCTGCTGAAAGTGAACAAGTCGCGAACAGCTTCAAAAAACTATACGACCAAATAGCAAGCGGGCAGCCTGCGGCGGTAGCGCATAATAAATTATTCGATGATGAAGGCCACTTAAAAGTAGAAATATTCAACCAAAATGTAAAGAATACTTTTGTAGCGGACCAAATTAACGGATTAATCCAGCAAACACGAGCGGACTTTCATACCAAAATTGGGATTCCAAACGTAAATATTGCGAAAGCTTCCGGCGTAGGAGCCGCTGAAGTAAACGCTAACAACATTGAAGCCCAGACACTGGCCGAATTATGGTTAGATACTATTAACAAAGGCTTAGACATGACAAATAGAATGTATAAAACAAATATAAAAGCAAAACTAAGATTTAAGCCGGAAAGGGGGTTAGACAATGCCACGCAAAGCGACATTATCAGTAATGGGGATATATAACTATTACGATAACCTTTTTGATGGTTTTAGAATCCCGGACAATATGGAGATTGACGGCCAGGATATAAGGCAAGACATTATAGACAATATTTGCATTGAATCCGCCGGGCTGGAAGTCCTTTACTCAGATCCAGACGTTTTCAAATTTTCGATTGAAAAATGGACAAATATAAATTTTAAGATTTGGGAAGAATTGCAAGCGACGCGCCTATATGAATATAACCCCATCTGGAACAAAGACGGAACCGTGACAGAAACAGAGACCCGGAACCTGGCCGGATCCAGGCAAGAAATAAGAACGGGAACAAACAGCGAAGAAACGGACGCGGAAACGGACGTCCAGGCAGGCGGAACAAATACGGAAAGCGTAAAAGTTTTCAATCAAGACAACGCCGCAGAATGGAGCGACGCCAACAAAAATGTTATGGACAGTTCAAACAATGAAATAGGACACAGCGAACGCGGCGGCACTTTTAGCGAAGGAACCCAGGGGACTACGACGGACACAGGAACAATTAGACACGAGCGGAGCGAAAAAGGGAATATTGGCGTAACAACCACGCAAGCGATGATTAGGGAACAAAGAGACGTTGTGACGTTTTCGACAGAACGATATATTATAGATTCTTTTATAGAGCGTTTTTGTTTATTGGTATATTAAGGAGTGATTAAAATGGCAAAGAAAAAGACACCTAAAACCGCACCGGTCAGAACAAATTACATCGATGATACAATCCTAAGAAATGGTTTTAGTTTTGGAAGCGACATATATATTGAATACGCTTTCGATATAACGAGCCGCGAATTTTCCGCAGTTGTTAAAAATAGGCGTGAAGATTTCGAGCTAACCGGAATAATGACCATGACGGAGCCGGCAGAATCCGGGACAGAACCGGCAGAATCCGGGACAGAGCCGGAAGAAACAACGGAAGGGGATAGATAATTATGTTCTTTGGAAGAATGGGCGGAAAATATCCGTATACAAATTGGCAAAACCTAAATCTTGATTGGATATTATCAGAAGTTAATCGCCTGGCCGATGAATGGGCGGAATATCATACAACTTGGGACGAGTGGAAAGGAAACACCGATGAAGCTTTTCAGAATCTTTATAATTATGTGCATGATTATTTTGATAATCTGGACTTGGCGGACGAAGTAAACAGAAAAATTAATGAAATGGCCGCAAGTGGTGAACTGGCCGAGATAATACAACCACTTTTTGATGAATACAAAGCGCAAATCGCGCCCATAATTGAAGGACAAAATCAAGAAATCCAGCTTTTGAATGCGCGCGTTGATGGGATTACATCGCTCCCGGAAGGAAGCACAACCGGGGACGCTGAATTAATTGACGGCCGTATAACCTATAACGGGATTACGTATCCAAATATAGGTTCAGCGATCAGGGCGCAGGCTAAAATAGCAGAAAAAGACATACTTAATTTAGGGGTTAACGATTATGTGGTAACAATACACCCAACGTTTGAACAAGGCAACATTGTAAACGGGGAAGATAGTGACACTAGCGTTAATTATAGAGTTAGAAGCGTAGGTTTAACACCAACCACCGACGCAGATTTTATATTAGTAGATAGAAGTTTAAAGTTATGGCGTACATATGTAGTATATTATGATTCTGAGGGTCAATTTATTGATGGCGCAACAGGTGACTTTAGTTCGGAATTGTATACGATTAATAAAGAATATGCTTATTTTAGAACGGTTAGCGTCGACAGAACTAATAGTTCATGGAGTAATAGAATTTATCCGTATGACGTTAATAACGATTATTCTTTTGTAAAATTATCTAAAACCCACCAAGATATAGAGACAATATATTCAAACCTACAAGCGCAAGCATATTTAGGGGGCGGAGCTAATTTTAATTTTGCAAGATCGGGGAATAGCGTAACACTTAATTTTAGCGGGGCGACAACTGTTATACGCATTAGTGGCACAACACCCAACGTAAACAAAGAAATAACTTTCGAAGATCTGACAACGGCAGCGGTAGCAGCCGGCTGGAGTTTAACAGAGGACGGTAACGGAATCATTGCACCTGGGCCCTCATGCGGTCTATATTATGATATGACTAATGACATAATAGAATTTAGAGCTTCGCAAAGGGTACACCGTGTATTTTATGATTGGATCATACTTTTTGAGAATCATTACAACTCTTATTATGGTGGTCTGCTTGTTGAATACGCGACAACAAAGCAAGCATTTACACCAATAGATATTAACACTGACACAATCCCCGATTACTACACAGACCATATACAAGAAAAGCTCGAAACAATAACTAACAACATGATGAATGTCGGAAAAAATGGCGAAACATTTATTTTTATAACCGATATTCACTGGGAAAATAATATGAAGAATTCACCGGCATTAATTAATTACCTTTTAGACAATACTAATATTAATGTTATGCTATGCGGCGGCGATCTTATTAACCAAGGCACACGCGAAAAAATGGTTCCGGCAATGAGGGAGAGTATAACAGCATTCCAGCACCGTAATATATTTATGCCTTGCGCATTCGGAAACCACGATTCGAACTGGAATAATTGGGATCATCAGCAGGAATACCCAGAACGTTACTTTGATAGAGCCGATCAGTATGCTCTTATGCAAAAGCAAGCTGAAAACATTATAAACTACATTACACCGGAAGAAGTGGGCTGGAACTTCTATTTTGATAGGCCTATAACAAAAACACGCTTTATAGTAATAGATACCGGCGAGAATGGAACCTTCGACCAATTCGCAGCGCTTGCTAATTGTTTAAACGAAACGCCGGAAGATTACAGCGTAGTTATAATGGGTCATTGGCTGTTTGGCGCAACAGATCCAACAACAAGCGCGGTCAATCTCATGGCGATAGCGGACGCAAACAACGCTAAAACAAGCGTAACGATTAACGAAACAACATATTCCTTTGCAAACGCCCAAGCAGATGTTAAATTAATATTATGCGGCCACAGACATAAAGACCAGCAAACAACATCACCAGGTGGAATCCCTCTGGTTATGACTGACTCGGACAACGGGCCACGCTCAGGGAATACAGATTACCCATATCAGAAGGGAACAATAACAGAACAAGCCTTTGACGTCATAACAATGGATTACACAAACGATATAATTAAAATTGTGAGAGTAGGCCGAGGAGTAGATCGCGAAATCACAGCATAAAAAAAGCGCGCCAGCGTAAGCGCTATACACT
>JAZNMA010000152.1:0-4423 GCA_045579345.1 Christensenellaceae bacterium
GTGCATATGGGCTAATGATATTAATGATTATAAGCAAGTTATTGATTATATTTCACGATAACTTGACCAAAACTGTCATATTTAGTGTGGTAAAATAAAAATAATAGGAGGTAAATCAAATGAAAGCAGTTATATACGTGCGATATTCTTCGGATAGTCAACGTGAAGAATCTATTGAAGGTCAACTTCGTGAGTGTTTAGAATTTGCGAATAAAATAGGCGTTGACGTTGTTGCAAATTATATTGACCGCGCAATGACGGCAACATCGGATAATCGCCCCGATTTCCAACGTATGATTAAAGATAGTTATAAGCACTGCTTTGATATGATTATCGTTTGGAAATTAGACCGCTTTTCTCGTGATAGATACGACTCTGCCCATTACAAACATATCCTTAAAAAGAACGGAGTTAAAGTTGTTTCTGCCAAAGAAAATATTAGTGATGGACCCGAAGGTATTATTCTTGAATCTATATTGGAAGGCATGGCGGAATATTATTCGGCTGAACTTTCTGTAAAAGTTAAACGTGGGCTTAAAGAAAACGCACTAAAAGCAAAAGTAAATGGCGGACAAGTTCCGTTTGGATATTACATAGACGAAGAACAAAAACTTGCCATTGACCAAACTCTTGCTCCCATCGTTGTTGAAGCGTTTACAATGTATGCTGATGGATATATCATAAAAGATATTGTAAAGCATTTCAATAATAAAGGTGTTGCAACAAGGCACGGAAAGAAAATGTCATATAATATCATTCAATATATGCTTAACAACCGTAGATATATCGGTGAGTATCGGTATAACGATATTGTTCTTCCAGATGCCGTTCCTGCAATTATAAGTAAAGAATTGTTTGAACGTGTTAGAGAACGTATGGAGAAAAATAAACGTGCTCCTGCCCGTCATAAAGCAGAAGATGATTACTTATTAACAACCAAGTTGTTTTGCGGTAAATGTGGCGCTTATGTGGTTGGAGAAACGGGTACAGGTAGACACGGTGAAGTACATCGTTACTACAAGTGTGTAAACGCTAAAAAGCACACCTGCGATAAGAAGACGGTACGTAAGTTGTGGATTGAAGATTTAGCTGTTCAAAAGGCTATGGATATCCTTAATGACAAAGACGTAATAGATTATCTCGTGGAAAAAATCTTTAATTTACAAAAAGAAGAAAATCCACGCTTACCAAGATTGCGTGAGCAATTAGCAGACGTGGAAAACCGAATTCAAAACATTATTAAAGCAATTGAGGAAGGACTTATTTTTGATTCTACAAAAAACAAACTTGCTGAGCTTGAAAAAGCAAAAAGCGAACTTGATTTAGCAATAATGCAAGAAGAGATTGAAAAACCTTTCTTGACAAAAGAACAAATACGTTTTGGAATAGAGAAATTTAAGGATTTAGATATATCCACAAAAGAAGGTAAACAAAGGTTAATCGACGGGTTTATCAATGCCATATATCTCTATGACGATAAGATTACGTTTACCTTCAATTACAAAGACGGAACGAATACAGTCTACCTTTCGGAACTGGATTGTTCGTCCTCTGGTTCGGATTTGAAATGCAATGGCGCACCAGTTAAACGAAAAGCACCCTTTTTGGGTGCTTTTCGTTTAATCATTGCTGACGCAATATAAATTAAACTATATTTTTTGTTTCAAGGAAAATAAAACTAATATTTTTTAAAATTCAGCCCGCCCGCGTGGAAACGCGGGCGGGCTGAATTAATTTTATTTATACTCTGTAACGTGTTGACGATATTGAACGGGTGATACGTTAAACTGCTTTTTAAATAAGCGAACGAAACAACTGTAACTATCATAACCAACAAGCGAGGAAATTTCTAAAGTGGATTTATTTGTGGTTGAGAGTAAGTCGGAGGCGTAGTTCATTCTCTTATTTATCATGTACTCAACCAGCGAGACTCCCACGTGCTTTTTAAACAGTTCAGAAAATCTTGAATGAGAATATCCAGAATTTTTAATTATTTCGTTGGGTTTTTGAGTAAAAAATTCAGGACTGTTCAAATTATATAGTAAGTCTATAAGCCAAACGGGGTGGTCAGTTTGCGAGAGCGTTAAATCTTTAAGTAGGTAAGTTCCGAGCAAGAAATGTAAAATCGACTGTGTTACTGAAAGACAAAGATTAAGGTTTTGAGTGTTTTTTTTAGAGGGAGAGGTTTTTGCTAGGATGTCGTAAACTTCAATTGTTTTAAGTTGTCCGATAATATGGTTTAGAGTGCTATTAGATAAATGAACTAAAACAATGCTTTCACATATGCGCTGATAAAGATTTTTCTCACCAAAAAGAGAGCAAGCATATTTGAATTGTTCGTCAGTAAAATATAAGTCCCTATGGCAATGAGGTCCTTTTAATAATTCAATGTTATGAACGTGGTTAGGACCGACTATAAAAACGTCGCCATTAACGGGTTTATAAGACTTGCCCAAAATATTATGGTTGCAATTTCCCTCAACAAAGAAAACCACCTCCCACAAAACGTGTTTGTGTGGAGTTGAGCCGTCAAATATGTTCTTAGTTATTATTTCGCTAGGCGGTACTAATGTAAGCATTTAACAATCTCCTTAATTTGAGCATAATTTTAGCACTGTTTTTGTTTAAAGTCAAGTAATTATCGTAAAAAAAAGCATATTCGTCGTATAATATGAGTTGAAGCGGAGTGTGAAAATATATATAATATAACCGGAAAAAAATCATTAGGATGGTTTTTTGTGTATAAAAAAAATAAATTTGTAGGAGGAACGAAACAATGAAGAAGGCTTATACAAGCCCGGAACTAAGAGAGATGTGGCTTGCTGACGACGACGTTGTTTTGGCATCTGGGTTAGGGCAAACATATCACATGAGAAGCGAAGATGGCGCTTACGAATGGGGGTACGGCGATGATTTTACGAGTTAAGAAATTATTGTTGGTGCTCTTAGCAGGATTGATGGCATTGTCAATCGGAGTGGTGGTTGCTATGTCAACACCGAATGCTGTAAAAGCAGAAGGTGAGACACATAACATCACTTTGGCAAACGGTGTATCAATTAGAACGGAAAATCCAGTAGCAATCCGTTTTCAAACCAGTGTAAATAAAGCATGGGTTGAAGCTAATGCGGATAAATTGGAGATTGTAACAATGATTACGCCTAGTCGTAACATTACAGATGAAAATCTGTTTAACGATGAATTTGAAGGCGAGAACAAGAAAGTAGTATTCAGCTTAGCTGAAGGCAACTTAGTAAACGTAGAAGGACTTATGGAATACAAGGTTCCTGAGGACGGAAACGGGAATTACGTATACAATGCATGTATATTCGACCTTCAAGAAAAGAATATAGCAAGTGATTTTTCAGCAATCAGCTATATTAAGTACGATGAAGCAGTTTTAGACGGTTCTTATACGATTATTGCTAAAGGTAACGCATGGAACAGTGCAAACGAGTATTTAAAGACTTTATCTCCAGATGCACCGGATTATGAAACGGTAAAAGCTCTTTGTGCTACTAAAACAGCTACCGTTATTGGTTTTGACAACGAAGAATACGAATTAACTGTTAAACGTGGTCAAACTGTGGCGCAGGCATTAGAAGGCAGTGATATTGCTGAAGAGTTAAAGGTTGAAGGCGCTGCTTACTATAAAGGCATAGTTGAAGATACAAACGTAACTTTAACTGAAGATGCAACCTTTACTGCAAAAATGAACGCTTTACAATTTACCAAAATGTCTAACGGTAACGGTTATGCAGTAACAGGAACAACTATTACAGCAGAAGAAACTACAATTATTGTCGTTCCAGCTACTTATAATGGAGAAGAAGTAACAACAGTAGGTAGAAAAGCATTTGCAAAAGAAAGAGTTGGATATGCAGGACAGTATTTAGATAATACTGACATAACTAAAGTATATCTACCTGCAAGCGTTACTACTTTGCTTGGTAGTGCGTTCAACCAGTGTGTGGCTTTAGAATATGTTGATGCGAGAGGCGTGGTTAGTTGTCCTTATAACAATACCGCTCCTGATGGTTCTAATGTAGCATGTGATAAAATTTTCCATAATTGTACTTCACTAAATACTGTAATTTTAGGTGCGTCGTTTGACTATTCACAAAATGCAGAAGTATTTAGCGCTGAAAGTGAACCAGAAAAGAAAATACTAGATATATATTTATATGGTACTGGAACATTTAAAAAATCAAGTGGATATAAACACTATTTGTTAAGTGGCAATGTATACAATTATAATAAAGACGGTGTTTGTGGAAGTTGGTACTTTACTGATGAAACTGAAACTGCTGTTGAATTAGCAGGTGAACACGAATACGAAAAAGGTGCATGTAAGAAGTGTGACGCTGACCAAACTGCAGGCATCAATTATAAGTATGACTCAACGCTTGGTGGTTACGTAGTTTA
>JAZNMA010000153.1:0-1836 GCA_045579345.1 Christensenellaceae bacterium
GGCAAAAAAATTCGCAGCAAGCGGACCATTTGACGTTTTTTTGTCTGTATTAGGGGTAGAGGGAGAAAAGTTTGGCACCTGTAAAGTATTGAAATAATGCCCAATTTCCTCAATTTTTTCTCTACGTATATATTGGAAAGAAAATCACGGCAAAAGTGAACGCGTTTATGCTTCCCGACGGGGAAGTTGACCTAAATTTTCAAAAAGGAGGTTCATGACAAATCAAGAAATCAATTTTGCAGCAATTTATATCGCAAGTATTGCGAAAGAAGAAAACGCCGTAGAAAAAGTAAATATCGCTATTCAAAGCCTGCTTTCATCGTATGATATGGAGGCTAAAGTTTCCACGGCAAAAAATGGGAATTTCACCCCCACTACATCTATTATCACATTTACACAAAAGGAGGTTTCCAAAATGGATTCTAAGTTTAAAAAGATTTTAATAGCAAATGGGCTTGTCGCAAAAGTCCGTATAAGAAAAAGCGGATATTATCAAACTACATACGAAATCCGTTTTCGTTCACATGGTTACAGCTTTTCCTGCACAGCAAAAACGATTGATAAGCTGAAAGCGGAATTTTTAAGAAAAACCAGTCCAGGCGAACTCGAAAAGTATAAAGTCAACGCTTCCAAACAAAATAAACATAGGAAAGACGTCCTCCACATTTATTTCGATGAATGGCTTTCCCTTAAACGTGGCAATATCGGGGAAAAGGAAATTAAACGTTTCCAAACAAACTTCAATAATTTACCCGAAAATTTGCGATATACGCCTATTAGGGAGATTCGAGCCGTTGACTTGAATGCAATCCTACAAGACGTACAACCACGTAAATATGAAGAATTACGAACTCTTTTCAATGGTATATTCAAGTATGCTATGGCAAGCGGTGTTATACAAACGAATCCTGTGGCTTTAATCCAATTTAAACGCGCGGAAAGACAAAACCGTGATGTTTGTCTAAGACGGAAATTAAAGCGTTTTTAGAGCGTGTTAAAGACACCAAATACGATTCTATTAGACAATTCGCCTATGTTCTCTATTTCTTCGGTTTACGCCCTTGTGAAATTGACGAAGAAACACACCGAGAAGGTGACTTCTTGATTGCTCGCAACCGTAAACGTAAAAACGGTAAAATCGAGTATAAGAAAATCCCCATACCCATGCAGGCACAGGGATTGATTGACTGGGATAAACCTTTAACGACTAATTTACATAGACTTAAAATCAACGACATTATGAAAGAGTTGCTTGACGGGAAAACCGCTTATTGTTTACGACATACATTCGCCACGATTTGCCAACAATATGTTCGCCCTGACATCGTAGATATTTGGATGGGCGATTCCCCTACAAGACTAGTCGGAAGAGTATACACGCACTTCCCCGATGAATTCATGCTTGAAAATATGATGAAAGTTGAATTTCCGCGCGAATAACCCTTAAAAGACATTGAAATGCTCTCTGATATAATTTCAGAGAGCATTTTTAATGCAAAATCGTTACAACCCTTAAAAATAAAAGGGTTCTGTATATAGACTGTGTGTCAAAACTGTGTGACAAATCGAGATTTTTAAGCTCTTTTTAGCCCTTTTTTGAGTGATTTTTTGTTGTTTTTATGCATTTATGCAACAAAAAACCGCACTTTTATGAATAAAAATGCGGTTTTGGTGGGCAGAGGTGGATTCGAACCTGAAAACAAAATCCAGATATCCTTTATTTTCAAGGCTTTCAGCGTTTATTCGCCAATCCTTCGCCATTTTTACTTATAACATTCATTCAACACAAACATAGTAACACCATTTTATACGCGCTCCACCAAAAGCTAATGTTTC
>JAZNMA010000154.1:0-22325 GCA_045579345.1 Christensenellaceae bacterium
GGTTCGACGAGTTTCCAACCTTTCATATTGTCTCCATATAATAAAAAATAAAAATTTTTATCATTATATTACAAAACAAGAAAAAAAGCAACTAATTAATCAATGTGAAATATAATAAAAGTTTTTGTTTTTTTTTAAAAATGTCAATGATTTATAGTTGACTATAATTCAAAAATATAAAATAATACTGAGGTAAAATAGTTAAAGAGGTGTGTTATGAAAGAAGCTATACATCCGGATTATCATGAAGTAACAGTTGTGTGTGCTTGTGGCGAAACCTTTAAGACCGGCTCTACCAAAAAGGGTGACGTGATTAAAGTTGATATTTGCAGTAAGTGCCATCCTTTCTTCACGGGTAAACAAAAATTGGTTGATACCGGTGGCCGTGTTGATAAGTTCAACAAGAGATATAGTAAAGCAAAATAGTAAGCTATATTGTCGGCTTTAAGTGTATATTATACTCTTAAAGCCTTTTTTTATAAAATATGAACAAAAAAGACCAAAAAATCAAGCCTTGTAAAAAAGTTTCTATAGGTGGTCAAGCAGTCATAGAGGGCGTTATGATGCGCGGTTCGTCTTCAATGGCAACTGCTGTTCGTGACGCCGACGGCATTATTAGGTTGGAAACAAAAAGAATTAAACCACAAAAAGAACGTAATATCTTTTTTAGATTGCCCATAATTCGTGGCGTGGTTGCATTCGTTTCGTCAATGATTGGCGGGACGAGTGTTTTGCTACGTTCTGCGGAAGTTTACGGGGAGGGCGAACCCTCAAAATTTGAAAAATGGATGTCAGAAAAACTGAAAATAAACGTTATGAGTGTAATCGGTGGTTTATCTTTAGTTTTTGGCTTGGCACTTGCCGTAATTTTATTCATGTGGTTGCCACAGTTGTTAAGGACGTTTTTAGAGTATCTTTTTTCTACACAATTTAATTTGTGGGCAAAGAATTTTATTGAGGGCGGGTTTAAGCTTTTAATTTTTGTTTCATATATTTTGTTGAGTTCTGCGCTTAATGATGTAAAAAGAACGTTTATGTATCATGGGGCAGAACATAAAACTATTTCATGCTACGAAAAAGGTTTAGATTTAACCGTTGAGAATGCTAAAAAGTGTTCGAGAGTTCACGACCGTTGTGGAACGACCTTTATGGTTTTTGTTCTTTTGATAAGCATATTAGTTTTTGCATTTGTTGAATCTTTAATAGGCAACGAAGTTGAAAAGCTATCTAGAATATTGTTAAAGATTGCACTTTTGCCTATTGTTGCGGGTCTTTCATATGAACTATTGAAAGGTTTATCTAAAACTAATTGTTTTATATTTTATCCGCTAAAACTACCAGGATTGCTTTTACAGAGAATTACTACTCGTGAGCCTGACGATGCGATGTTGGAAGTTGCTATTAAGGCGTTTACTACTGTAACGATGATGGACGCAGACCCATCCATACCAGAACGAGAATTTGTATTGCCCAAAAAGCGTTCCGAACTTTTAGTCGAAGTTAAAAACAAATTGTCTGAGCACGGTATTTTTGAAAGCGCTGAAAGTGAATGGATTTTATCGTTAACTCTAAAGCTAAAGAGAGATGAACTTATAACCGATGACCTCGTTTCGCCATTAATGATAGATAAAATTAACGATATAGTTGAACAAAGAATTACTGGAAAACCGCTTTGGTATTGTATAGGTGACACGGAATTTTACGGTTATAAAATTAAAGTTGACGGTAGAGTTTTAATTCCCCGTCCAGAGACGGAATTGCTTGTTTATAATGCATTAAAAATTATTGATGAAAGTAGTGACGTTTTAGATTTATGTACTGGAAGTGGTGCAATAGCTATCGCGGTTAAAAAGGAAAAGTATGCTAAAGTTACTGCGGTTGATAAAAGTATTGATGCACTTACTATTGCAAAAGAAAATGCTAGTATAAACAGCGCAGAGATTGAGTTTATTGAAAGTGACATGTTTAATGCACTATCAGGGAGGAAATTTGACGTAATCATATCAAATCCTCCGTATATTAAAACTGATGAAATAACCTCTTTACAAAAAGAAGTTAAAGATTTTGAGCCTATAATGGCACTCGATGGAGGAGTGACAGGGCTTGAATTTTATAAAATTATTTCTAACAATGCTATTGATTATCTCAAAAGTGACGGTGTTTTGCTTTTAGAATGCGGAATAGGACAAGCGCAGGAAATAGCAGAAATGCTTAAAGGATTTTCTAGTGTTGAAATTATAAAAGATTACGAAAATATTGATAGGATAGTTAAGGCGGTACTTTAATGTTTAAAAAACTTGATAAAATGTTAGAAAGGTACGATAAACTTAATGAACTTGTAAGCGATAGTGAAGTTATTTCGCATATTGACGAGTGGAAGTCTTATACAAAGGAACTTGCTGAAATTACAGAAACGGTTGAAAAATACAGTGAATATAAAAAAGTTGTAAATGAAGAAGCCGAACTTAGAGAACTTTTACCACTTGAAACCGATTCCGAGATGAAAGCCTTGATGAAAGAGGAAATTGAAGTTTGTAAGGAGAAGTTGACGAAAATTTCTGAAGAATTAAGGATTTTGTTGCTTCCAAAAGATCCCAACGATGATAAAAACGTTATCATGGAAATTCGCGGTGGTGCGGGTGGCGACGAGGCCAATCTTTTTGCTTACGAACTCTATAAATTATATATAAAATACGCAGAAAAGAACCGCTGGAAAACTGAAGACATTGATATAAGCGTTACTGAGCTAGGCGGGTTAAAAGAAGCAGTTTTTTCTATTACTGGTAAAGGCGTTTATAGTAAACTAAAATACGAAAGTGGCGTTCACAGAGTGCAAAGAGTTCCGGAGACTGAATCTCAAGGAAGAGTTCATACTTCAACTGCAACCGTTGCAGTTTTACCAGAGGTTGAAGACGTAGAAGTTAATATTGATGAAAAGGATTTAAGAGTTGATACGCTAAGAAGCAGTGGGGCCGGTGGACAACACGTAAATAAAACAGAATCTTGTATAAGACTAACGCATATTCCTACAGGTATTGTGGTCTTGTGTCAAGACGAACGCTCACAAACAAAGAATCGTGAAAAAGCAATGCGTGTATTAAAGAGTAGGCTTTATGATTTTTATCAATCACAGTATGAAAAAGAATATTCTGAAAATCGTAGAAGTCAAGTGGGAACAGGCGACCGCTCTGAAAGAATAAGAACTTATAACTTTCCTCAAGGTAGGGTTACTGACCATAGAATAGGACTAACGCTTCACTCAATAGATAATTTTATGCTCGGGGATATTGAAGAAATGGTTGAAGCTCTTGCGATTCACGATAGAGAGTTGAAATTAAGTGCGGGAATGGATGAAGATTAAGGAGATTTAATATGAGTGTTTCAAAGAAAGTGAAGGAAATTGCGCCGTCATTGACGTTGGAGATTACGGCGAAAGCAAAGAAAATGAAGGCAGATGGTATTTCAGTTATAGGTTTTGGGGCTGGAGAACCGGATTTTAACACACCTGATTACATTATTAATTCCGCAAAATCAGCTTTAGATATAGGCTTTACTAAATATACTCCTGCGGCTGGCATGCTTGAACTTAAAAAAGCCGTATGTGATAAATTTTTAAAAGAAAACGGATTAAATTATGAACCTAACCAAATAGTAATTTCTACCGGTGCAAAAAGTTCACTTTATCACGCTATTTGCGCCATTGTTGATGATGGTGAAGAAGTTTTATTGCCGTCTCCATATTGGCTTACATATCCGGAACTTATAAAACTTGCTGGTGGTAAATGCGTATTTGTACAAACAGAAAAAGCAAACGGATACAAAATGACCGCTAAACAATTTGAACAATCAATTACTGATAAAACTAAATGTTTGATTCTAAATTCTCCAAACAATCCGACTGGTGCGGTTTATTCTGAGGATGAAATTAAACAAATTGCAAAAATTGCAGAAGAAAAAGGCATTTTTGTTATTTCTGACGAAATTTATGAAAAATTAGTATATGATGGTGAAAAACATTATTCAATAGCACAATATAGTGAAAAGATGAAAGAGCATACCATAATAATAAACGGCATGTCAAAGTCTTATGCGATGACGGGGTGGAGAATAGGCTACCTTGCTGCGCCATTAAATATTGCTAAAGCTATATCAAGTATGCAAAGCCACACGACGAGTAATGCATGTTCTATAGCACAATATGCTTCAGTTACAGCACTTACAGACCCTCAGGGTGAAGAATTTGTTAATAATATGCAAAAAGTATTTGATGAAAGACGTCGATTAATGGTAGAAATTTTAAGAGGGATTAAAGGCGTTGAATATATAGAACCTAAAGGTGCATTTTATGTATTTGTAAACGTGTCAAAGTTGTACGGAAAAGCGTTTGACGGGGTTGTAATCGACGGCTCTCTAAAATTTGCAGATTGCGCTCTTAAAAAAGGAATTGCGTTAATTCCAGGGATTGCTTTTGGTAATGATGAATGTATAAGACTATCTTACGCTATATCTATTGAAGATATTAAAGAAGGCTTGAAAAGATTTACAGAGTTTATTAATGAGTTGAAATAAAATTAGATGGCTAAAACTTGATTTTTAGCCATTTTTATATATATAAAACTTGCAAAAATTAAAAATATTTAAAATACAACAAAAAATTTTTAAAAACCTATTGAAATTTTTATAAAAGTATTATACAATATAAACACCTAACAAATATAATCAGGAGGGGGATTATCCAATGAAAATTATTTATGGACCCAAAGGAACAGGCAAGACAAAAGCAATTATTGAATGTGCAAACAGCATAATCGAAAAAGCAAAAGGACACGTTATATTTATCACTGATACAAAAAGATATACTCATGATATAAAATATCCAATAAGATTTTTAGATGTTTCTGATTTTGGCGTGGCAAACGTTGATTACTTAAACGGATTTATTAAAGGAATAGTTGCCGCAAACGGAGACAATGAATACATATACATAGATGGTATTGCTAGAATTTCTAATAAAAACTTATGTGATTTGGGTGACGTGTTCGCATCATTGGATAAACTTGAAAAAGATTATGGGGTTAAATTTGTTGTTACGTGTAGTGCGGCGAAAGAAGATTTGCCGGACTTTGTATTAAAGTACGTTGAATAACTTGATTTTTTATACTAAAATGTAGTAGAATAGAAGTTGGATATTTATATCCAACTTCTTTTATGTTGGAGGAGATTATGAAGTTTATAAGTACTAGAGGTAAAGATATAGCAACTAATTCAGCTATGGCTATCACAAAAGGACTTGCAGATGATGGTGGATTGTTCGTTCCTGAGTGTTTTCCCACAGTTTCTTTTGATGAAATTAGTAAACTTCTTGAAATGAATTATGCTGAGCGGGCGTGTTACGTTTTGCATAAGTATTTAGAAGAATATGACTATGACAAGTTATTGGTAGCGTGCGAGAACGCATATTCTAAGTTTGAAAACGACGATGCGGCACCTATTGTTAAAATAGATGAGAATATTTACGTAATGGAGCTTTTCCACGGACCGACGCTTGCCTTTAAGGACGTTGCGTTAACCCTTTTACCTTATCTACTAAGACAAGGGGCGATAATTAGTGGTGTAAAGGAAGAAATTTTAGTTCTAGTTGCTACCAGTGGCGATACAGGAAAGGCGGCGCTTGAAGGTCTTAAAGACGCTGAAGGCGTTAAAATTATGGTTTTTTATCCAAGTGAAGGCGTTAGCGACATGCAAAAACTTCAAATGCGCACACAAGAAGGTGGTAACGTAAACGTAGTTGCCGTTAAGGGTAATTTCGACGACTGCCAAACAGCTGTTAAGACTATTTTTTCTGATAAAAAAATCAATGAGGATTTAAAAGCACAAGGTGTTATTTTATCAAGTGCTAATTCAATGAATTTTGGTAGACTAGCACCGCAAATTACATATTATTTCTCTGCTTATTGCGATTTGGTTAATTCAGAACAAATTAAACTGGGTGATAAAATTAATTTTGTAGTTCCTACCGGGAATTTTGGAAACATTTTAGCTGGATATTATGCTAAAAGAATGGGACTTCCTATTGATAAACTTGTTTGTGCATCAAATTCTAATAACGTTTTAACGGACTTCTTTGCTGACGGAACTTACGACGCGAATAGAGAATTCTTTAAGACAATTTCTCCGTCTATGGATATACTAATTTCTAGCAATCTAGAAAGATTAATATTTGAACTTTCTAATAGAAATCACGAGCTAACAGCTGAAAGAATGTCGTCGCTTAAAAATAAAGGAGAATATAAAATAAGTGCTGAAGAAAAAGCTCGTCTAGACAAAGAGTTTTTTGCGGATTTTGTCGATGAAGAAGATTGTGTAGAAACAATTGCTGAAATTTTTGATGAATACGGTTATCTTTTAGATACTCATACTGCGGTCGCTATGAACGTGGCTGAAACTTATATAAACGAATTTGATATTGTTACTCCAACTGTGGTTTTATCAACCGCCAGCCCTTATAAATTTGCGCAAGACGTCTTAAGAGCAGTTACAGGTAAAACACAAAGTGATGCGTTTAAAGCTGCTTTCTTATTAAACGAATATACCGCTGCGCCAATTCCAGAACAGCTTCTTAAATTAAAAGAAAAAGAAGCGCGTTTTTCACAAGTGATAGAAAAAAATAAAACAATTGACGCGGTTATGGAGTTTATAAAGAAATAAATTTCAAGGAAAATTAAACAAAAGGAATATATAATGGAAGAAAAGAAAATATTATTTAGCGCTATTCAACCAAGTGGGATTTTAACGATAGGAAATTATTTAGGCGCACTTAGAAATTTTAAAAAATTGCAAGACGATTACAACGGTGTGTTTGCTGTGGCTGATTTGCACACTTTAACCGTTAAGCAAGAGCCAGCAGTTTTACGTAAAAATACGTATGAATTAACCGCATTATATCTTGCGTGTGGAATTGACCCTGAAAAGTCAGTGTTATTTGCGCAGTCGCACGTTTCAGCGCATACAGAACTTGCGTGGGTGCTTAACACTATTTGTTATCCTGGTGAGCTTTCAAGAATGACCCAGTTTAAGGATAAGAGTAAAAAGCATGAAGATAATATAAATATGGGATTAATGGATTACCCTGTATTAATGGCATCGGATATTTTGCTCTATCAAACTGAACTTGTACCTATTGGTGCCGACCAAAAACAACATCTAGAACTAGCGAGAGATTTAGCTATACGTTTTAACAATAGATACGGTGAGACATTTAAAGTTCCAGAAGGTTATATAGGAAAGTCAGCTGCAAGGATAATGAGTTTAGCCGACCCTGAACATAAAATGAGTAAATCTGACGCTAACTTAAACGCTTTTATATCTATGGATGATGACCCTGATACTGTTATTAGAAAGTTTAAACGTGCAGTTACAGATAGCGATGATAAGATTATATATTCACCCGATAAACCTGGAATAAGTAATCTTTTGTCTATTTATTGTGCATTTACGGATACTTCTTTTGAACAGGCTGAAAAAGAATTTGCAGGTAAAGGATACGGTGAGTTCAAGCTTAAAGTTGGAGAGGCTGTTGCGGAAAAAATTGAGCCTATTAGACAAGAAAAAAATAAATTGCTAACCGATAAAGCTTATCTTGATGAAGTTTTAAAAAATGGTGCGGAACGTGCTGAAAGACTTGCTTATAAGACTTTAAATAAAGTATATAAAAAAGTTGGTTTGGTTTTAAGAAAGAGAGGGTAAAATGTTCGGATATATAAAAACCGATTTGCCAAACATGTACGTAAAAGACACGATTTTATATAAGGCTATGTATTGTGGTCTTTGTAAAAGTATTGGAATGACGTGCGGGCATAAGGGTAGGTTAACTTTAAATTATGACCTAACTTTTCTATCTGTTTTCGTGCATAATATCCTCGGTGAAGACGTTAAAATTGAAAAACAACGTTGTATAATTCATCATATAGTTAAACGTCCAGTTGCCGTGCCTGATGATATATCCAAAAAAATTGGTGCATTAAATGTTATTTTGGCTTATCATAAGCTAAACGATGACGTGATAGATTCAAATAAGGGTAGAATAAAACGCAGTTTTTTTAAATCAGCTTATAAAAAGGCTAAAAAGTTAGAGCCGACATTGGATTCAATAGTAGAGAAGCGTTACAAACAATTATTAGAATATGAGAAAACTAATGGAGATAGCATTGATATTTCAGCCGATTCATTCGGATTGATGATGCAAGACGTTATTAAAGAGTTACTTAACGATAATATAAATGATAACATTTTAGAACTTGGATATTTTTTAGGCAAATGGATTTATTTAATCGATGCTCTTGATGATTTTGATAAAGACAAGAAAAATAATAATTACAACGTATTTGTCAACAATTATAAAGAAATAAATACCAAGCAAGAGTTAATGTGTCACAAAGAGAGTGAAATAATTTTTGCTTTTGGTCCAATTTTAGCTAAAATCGAAGAGCTTTCAAAACGAATTAATTATAAATTTAATCATGATTTAGTAGATAATGTTCTAATAAAAGGATTAAAAGTACAAACAAAACTAATTATGGAGAATAAAAAATGCAAGAATACTACAAAATTCTAAACATTACACAAGATGCGACAGAAGAAGAAATTGAAAACGCATATAATACTTTAAAAGAAAAATATTCAAAAGAGCGTTTTTATGAGGGGGAAATCGGCAACGAAGCCGCAAGAAAACTTACTAAATTAGAGACTGCATATCAAGAAATTATGGCGTCGAGAAAAGTAAAAGACAGCAACGGTGAAAAGAAATACGACTTTTCTGAAGTTGAAGATTTAATTAAAAAAGGCGATATTTCTTCTGCCCAGACAATGCTTGATGATATATATGATAGAAATGCGGAGTGGCATTATTTACAGTCTGTAATATTTTATAAAAAGAACTGGATTAATGAGAGTAAAAAACAGTTGGAAATTGCTGTAAATATGGAGCCGCATAATGTTAAATATTCTGAAAATTATGCTAAATTAAAGCAAAAAATAGAATTTAACGATAGACAGTTTAGGTCTGGAAATGCGAATTATAGTCAAGCTGAAAATAATGATTATTCAAATAGACAGATGGGTGGCAGTGATATGAATAACTGCTTGAGTTTTTGTGCTACTTGGTGTTGTGTTGACATGCTTTGTAGTATTTGTTGTAGATAATGAAAAGTAAAATTATATCATTATCGGCAATATCGGCGGGATTAGTTGCTATTACTTTATCAATAGGTGCATATTTCGAAGTAGCTGATATTTTTTCGATGGTTATTGCGTCGGTATTTGTCGTCATTCCGCTTTATTATAATTCATTCAAAGGCTCAATTTTAACTTGTTTGGCAGGGGGATTGATTGCTTTTGTTATAAGCGGATTTAACATTTATTCACTAGTTTTTCCCGTGTATTTTTCGTTTTTTGGAATTTACCCAATTTTAAGAAATTTTTTCACGAGAAAAAGAATTAAAAATTATTTAATTTTACTAATCGGCGCAATTTGGTGTGTGTTGATTTTCTATGGCGCATATTTTTATTATACGGCACTAATTGGAGATTTACTTAGTGGCTTGCCAGAATGGTTAATTAATAATGCTTTGTACTTTATTTTGGTAATTGCTTTGCTTTTTTACTTTGTTTTTGACAGATTTACCATTTTAGTGCAAAGAATGTTATACTATTATCTTGATAAAATTTTAAAGTAGGTTTATTACTTGAGATGAAGAAAAATGAGGAAAAAGTTGGAACTGTCGTAGCTTTGGGCTCGAACGGAGAGGGTATTATAAAACAAGACGGCGCTATTGTATTTGTACCGTTTGCTCTTGTTGGCGAAAAAATTAAATATAAAGTTTTAAAAGTTACTTCAAAATGTGTGTTTGGTAAAGTTTTAGAAGTTTTAACACCAGCTGAAATGCGCGTAAGACCAGCTTGTCCGGTTTTTTCTAAGTGTGGTGGCTGTCATTTGCAACATATTAGATATGCAAATCAACTAAAAATTAAAGAAGAAAACATTACTAATTGTTTTAAAAAGATTGCAAACATTGAAGTAGATATAAAATCAGCGGTTAAAGGTGACTACGAATATCGCTATAGAAATAAATTACAGTTGCCTGTTTCTAGTACGGCTAATGGAACTAAAATCGGTTTTTATGCGGAAAACTCGCATAGGGTTATTCCTATTGAAGATTGTTTAATTAATGCACCTTGGACTAAAGATATTATAACTGCTTTTAACGAATATATTAAAGAATTCGATATTAAAGGATACAATGAATTTGACGGCAGTGGAGAACTGAGAGAAATTGTCGTAAAAGAAATTAAAGGCAAATTAATCATAACAGCGGTGGTTTTACATGAAAATATAACCGGAATAGAACGCTTAATTGAAATATTAAAAGATAAAATCAAATATAAATTTTCTTTTTATTTAAATGTAAATGATAAAGATACAAACGTTGTGTACGGAGAGAAATTTATTCTTTTGCATGGACCTGCGGAATATTCAGCGGAAATGCTTGGTATAAAATATAAAATAGGCGTACAAAGTTTTATGCAAGTAAACGACTGCGTTTGCGGAAAACTATATTCAGCAGTAAGAGACGCTCTTTCAGCTGACGAAAATACAGTTGTCATTGACGCTTATAGTGGAGCGGGGCTTATGACTGCTTTTTTAGCGAAAAACGCAAAGAAGGCGATAGGAATAGAAATTGTCAAAGAGGCTGTTGAATGTGCTAATGAACTTGCAGTAAAGAACGGGCTTGATGGGAAAATAATTAATTATTTAGGTAAATGTGAAGAAATTTTACCAGAAGTTATTAAAAACGAAACTGCTAATAATCAAAAAGTATGCGTAGTGTTAGACCCGCCACGAAAGGGTTGCGATATAAAAGTGCTTAACGCATTGATAGAAAACAATGTTGATAAAATAATTTACGTTTCATGTAAACCCTCAACTTTAGCTAGAGACGTCGGATTACTTGTGGGTTCACTTAAAGTAGTTGATGGGGAAATTAAAAGGAGCGAAGATTATTCACCGAGATATAGCGTAGCTAGTGTGCGGCCATTCGATATGTTTGCGAATACCAAGCACGTCGAAAGTGTCGTTTGTTTGACGAGAAAATGAGTCAAAAAACGGCTAAAAACAGGCAAAATCAAGCCGTTTTAAGCGGTTTTGAAAGAAAAAACCCAAAAATCCGGTGTTCAAAATCAAAAATCAACCCCATTTTGCGTTGGGACAAATGTGATTTTCGAGCGAAACTCGAAAGCTCGTTTTACAGCAGTTTAGTATAACATATCGAGAAAAAGGAGTTTTGTATTTATGAGTTTTTTAAATTTATTCAAGAAGAAAAAGAAAGAACAACCAATAGAAAAATTGAAATGGAATAAGATGTGGGATTTGTGGGCAGAGGAAAAGGCATCTTCACCATATGCCGAACTTATGACATATGAAAGTGAGATCAATAATGGTGGACATATGCAGTTTTTTGATAACGTTTCAAACACTTCTGACTTACCGCAAGTAATATCAGTTCTTTATACTATTTTGAATGGCGTATTAAAACAAAACCTCGTTACCGCTTATAATGCTTACTTAGAATACGAAGGGAATGATGACCAAGAGGATAAACTTAACGAAATTCTTGACGATTGTGATAACGTATTCTATGAAAACGAAAGTGAAATTGAGCAGATTTTGAAAGGATACGCGACAACAATAGATCTTTGAAATATACCTTTTGGTCTTATGCCCCACGTTGAGACATTAGTTGTTCTTTCCCACACAAAACCTAACGGACATATCAGCGTAAACGTAGAGTTTGGCGAAGAAGAAGGGCAGGTTTCTCTTAAAGATATAGAAAAGCGCGCAAAAGAGCGTGCGCCTAAAAAGAAAACGACTTACAAAGATATTCAAGCGTATATTGAAGAAAAGTATGGTTTCAAAGTGCATACGGCTTACATTGCCGAAGTGAAAAGAGATTTAGGCTTACCTATATATGATGCACCGAACGCAGTAAACGAATTAAAATATCCGCGTTCACATCCAACTGCTAAAATGATAGAAGCAATCAAAGATGTTCTCAAACATTTTGAGATGATTTAAAGATAAAAGTATAAAAATAGACTAATATAACGGTTAATTTTCAACATTTTAATATCAACGAAAAGCGCAAATTTTTAAGTGTAAAAAAATTTGACAGTTTTTTTGCACACGAAAGTGATATAATATAACCAACGGAATATAACAAGCAAAGGCACGACTATTTGAGGAATAGTCGTGCCTTTGCTTGTAAACAAGCAAAGGCACGACTATTTGGGTCTAAGAAAAAAATGAAAAAAAGCAGTTTGAGAAAGTTTTTGAATTCGTATTATTTGATAATTGAATCCGTAAAAGAAAAACGACGCGAAACGGAGCTTCTATTGTATGGTCGTAGAAAAAGAATTAGTGTACCTGATTGGTGTTGGAGAATAGAAGAAATTTTTCAAAAAATAACAGTCGCGGAAAATAATTTTATCGTGAATGAAATTATTGATAAGGTATATAGGCAAGGGCTAGGGGATAAAAGCGTATTTTTAGACTTGCCTATTACGGAAAGTGGGTACTACCGATTAAAACGTAAACTTGAAGAAAAAATTTATGAGCTATATATCTCAAGCGGCGACGTAGACGAAGAAGAAATCTTAAAAAATAAATTAATGGAATAAAGAGGTAAAAAAACATGCAAAAGGAATTAGAACAAAAAATCAACGACGTAGGAAGCGATAATGAAATTAAACTTAAAGGTAAGATTAAGTTGAATATTAATCAGAGCGGGACTTTTACAATTGGGCGTTTATGTGTAAAAGGCATTATCCAAGTTATGCGTTCGGACATCATTATCGACGGTAGTAATGCGGAAATTGAAGCGAACGTAGATGATTGCACAACGAGTGATTGGAGTTTGTTTTTTGTGCATCCAATGGCGCGAAATGTGCAATTTAGGAATTTGCGCATACGTGTTCGTGTTCAAAACCCGCAACACAGTACGAGAACGTTTTCTTTAATATACAATACGGCGTATGGGTTAAAATTGCATAACTGTCAAATCGAAGTGTATTCGGATAAACAATTGAATATGGTTGGTGTTTACAATAACGGCAATTTGGATACGAACATGGAAACAAGAGCAGATAACCTTGTTATTAGCAACAGCATGTTAAAAGTTGAATGTAGAGCAGGCGAATACGATAAAGAGTGTACTGTATATGGGGTATATAACTATCTTGCAAATAGCATTTCTATGCAAGACACGTTTATCTATGCAACCAATAGGGGAAATGGTGAGCGACAAAAAGCAATCGGCGTATATACAAACGGTCGTTTTGGACGTTTTGTTGGGAACAATATCAAGGCGAATGCGTCGCATAACGTTGGTCGTGAAAAAGAACAAGCGTATGCGTTTGGTTTTATCAATGAAGGTCTTTATTCAATTATCACATCTAATAATATCGTTGGCGAATGGGCTGGGATGAGCGTAGGATTGGAGAATCGCGGCAAGTTTACGATTGTGTCCGGGAATAAGATTTTGGCAACACATACCATTTGCGGACGCAGTATTCGTAGCTATGGTAGCAATACCAGTATTGAGGGAAATATTTTGACGTCAACGAGTCGTAATGCAAGACTTATTGAACATACGGCACATAACTGTATAATTGGTCGAAATATTATGGAAGTTTTGATGGCTCAATCCGAGTGTAGAAGCGGTTGCGGTATTTATGCTATGGGAGAGAATTGCTCCGAAAATATTATCAGTGAAAATATTATCCGTAACGTGGCGGACTGTGCAATTTTCGCTAATAGAAGCGTTGGCGCAGTATTGAATAATCACGTTACGTCCTTTAAGGAAACGATAAATCAAGCGGGCACGGAGAACGTGTATCTCGTGAGCAAATTAGACGAAAGAAATATTAAGTCTATATACCAAAATTAAGGAGAGAAAGGAATGGAACAGATTTTAGAAATGATAACTACTTACGGCTTGGAAACAGTGCTAATCGCATTATTGGTAAACGTACTTACGGGCTTAGTAAAAATGCCGATAAAATCTTTGGCTAATAAACTCAACGATTACACAAAAGTAACGAGATTTATTGTGTTTTTGCCGGTCGGATTTGGCTTTTTGCTTTCGTTTTTATACGCAAGATTTATGGTTGGGGTATTTAATTTCGACCGTGCGTTTATTACAATGTGGTTAACGTCAAGCAGTCTCAGTCTTACTTTTTATGCCATTTTTGAAAAGCTGTTTCCCTCAAAGAAAAAAGCGCTTAGTGATTGCGAAATCAAAACAAGCGAAACCATTTTAACGAATATACGACAATTGGTAGAGCAGTTTTTACCAAAGGAAGCCGTTGAGGAAACTCCGAATGAAGTTGTCGCTGAGCTTGAAGAACCTACGGTGGAAGAAGTAAAGGATAATAAAATTATTTTACGAGGTAAAGCTAATGCTGAAGTTAACGTTGAAAGATAATACATATACAGGGAAATTAATCGTTTTCGAAGGGACGGATGGCGCTGGCAAAACGACAATGATTGGGCTAACGCAGCAATTGTTGGAAGAAAAGTACGGTAAAGACAATATTCTGTCAGTGAAGCAACCTACGGATATGTCGCGTAAGACGAAATTATTCCAAAAAATGATGTATTCAAAGAATCATGAAGATATTGATTATCGCGCCGTTCAACTGCTTACGATGTCGGATAGAGTTCAGCACAGTTTTGAAACGATTATTCCTGCCTTAAAAGAAGGGAAGATAGTGATCGGTGATAGATATATTTTTACTTCGCTTGCTAATATGCTTGCAAGAGGATATAGGGAGGAGAATTGGTTCTTCGATGCGGCAAAACATTTAATTCGACCAAATATTACTTTTTTGACGTACGTAGAGCCGGAACTTGCGATAAAACGAATCAAAAATAGACCTGACGAATGTGATAGACATTTGGACGAGAAATTATTAACCAACGTAGCCAAGGAATTTTATAATATGGCGGTAGAGCAAAGGTTTATGATTGTTGACACGAGCAGAGATGCACAATTGGCGTTTCTATTTATAAAGGAAGCATTGAAAAGGGAAGGTATACTTTAATGACGGAAAATGATTTAAGATATGTAGTTTCAGTATTAAAAGGAGAAAGTCCTACACGTGAGCCTGATTGGTATGCAGTATTGGGATTTTTGTTCTGTCACAGAATAGCCGGGTTGTTCTATAACCGTGCTCAAGGTTGTGAGATAAACTTACCTAAAAAGGTGGAAAAATTATTGAAAGAAACGTATGAAAAACAACGCAGAAAAGTGGTTTTTATGCGTAAGGAACTTTCTCTTATTACGCAAAAATTATCCGAAATAAAAGCTCCGTATATGTTGTTAAAAGGTAGTGTTTTATCGAATCTTTGTGAAGAAGATACAAAGGTGTATTCCGACGGGGAAAGAGTATCTAACGATATTGACTTATTATGTCAGCAAGACGGAATTACTGCGATAAGCAAAGCGTTATATGATTTGGGCTTTGTTCAGGGAATATATGATTCTACTACCGATACAATCAAAGAATTTTCTCGTTTGGAAATAGTGAAGCGCCGCATGAACCGAGGCGAAGTTGCGCCGTTTATAAAAAAGACAGGGAATTCTGAGTTTCCGTTTGTAGAAGTTGATATCAATTTTTCTTTAGGCAATACTCCGGCGGAAGGTGTTGCATTACTCAAGGATATGATTGAAGAAACTGTAGAACATAAAGGGAAAGTTTTAATGCGTGTGCCGGATAGTGAGTTGTTTTTCTTGCATTTGATTATGCATCAATACAAGGAAAGCTGTTTGCTGTTTATGGTAGAACGTAGCAAAGATTTAGATTTGTATAAACTGGCCGATATTTATTACTTGTTAAAAGCCGATATTATTGATTTTTTGCATTTGGAGGAGTTGGTAGAAAAACATTCGTTACAGCAAGAAATCGGAACGGTATTAAAGCAAGTAGGCGAAGTTTTTATGGACGAAGAAATAATGTGCTATGCAAATAAATTTGATAGCAACGTTCCTGTTATTATCGACTATGAAAATAAGAAGAATTATGAATGGAACGGAACGATTTATCAACGACTTTGCTCGTTGGATTCGAAACGGTTTTTAAGAGAGGTTAAACATGATTAATAAAAAAGAAATATCCGAAGCGTTGGCGTTGTCTTGTGTGGAGAGTTATTTTCTCGCTTGGTTAAATCGATATTACGAAGTTTCTAATTTATACGGTAATTCTTTTATTAGTTTGAAACAAGCATTTGATGATTTTTCGCACGGGGCTATGTATCAAAACTATTGCTATTTACCGAGATTGCAAGATATTGCAGAAGAATACGGTGTAGTAAGACACGAATATCGTGCTTGTTCCGCTAAAGAGGCGTTGGATCTGTTAAGAAACCAAGCGGATGACGATTTGTATTTGATTCGCGTAAATACTGCCTTTTTTACGGACTATAAGCGCTCTTCTTGGCGTGAAGACCATTATATTTGCGTAAATCGAAATTTGGAATGGATTAATCAATATCCACTTTCTGAGGGGACTTTTACCGAAGAAAGGTTTATGGAAGTATACGACGGCGCCGTTTGCATTTATAGGATGGAAGATAGAACGATGACTTTGCCTGATTATGCGACTTTTCAATATACGATGCAAGATTTTGACGTACAGGAATTGCCTAATGGCTTAGGTGAGTTGGAATCGGCGATAGGTGTTTTGAGAGTATCCAGAAAACGTTTGGAGCAATATTATAGTGCAAATGCGAAAGTGAAAGCGCTATTGCGTGAAGAAATCACTTGTATGGATAAAATTTATTTTGACGTACACCTTCGAAGATTGAAAGAAATCAAAAAGGAAGAAGTGGATAAAGTTAAGGCTTATAGCGATTTATATCAAAAAATCGTTTATATCATTGATATTGAACGAAAAATTTCAGGAGCGTTAAAAGGTGAATAGAGAAGAAATCAAAGAAAAAATCGTAAAGATAGCAGAAGAAACGATAGGAGCGTATTTAGAAGAAGAGGAGCCTTTAATGGAAAGCGGCGTGGATAGTTTATCGTTGGTTACGCTTGTCGTATCCATAGAAGAAGCATTCGGCGTAGCGTTTTTGGACGACGATTTGCAACCGGAAAATTTACGAACTCTGTCAACTCTTATATCGTTAACGGAGAAATACTTATGACCCTCTGGGAATACCTAAAGTCAAAAATGGAACAGTACGCGGATAGAATAGCGTTTGCCAATAGTGGATTGACTTATAAGGATTTGCTCAATCTTTCGGAGTCGGTTGAACAAGAAAGACACTTTGTGTTATGCGAAGGCGAAACACGTGAGAGACAAGCTCTTTCTATATTGACTTGTATTGCAGGCGGTAACGTTGCGGTTCCTATAACAAAAGAATATGGGGAAAGGAATTACGAGTATATTCAAAATGTAGTTTTTAATTCTCCGCAGGCGCCGAGTGATGATTTGGCTTTTTTGATGTTTACAAGCGGTACGACGGGAAAACCGAAGGGCGTAATGTTGACGCACGAGAACATTATTTCAAATTTGCAATACATCGAAGCTTATTTTGATTTGCAAGGTTTAAAAACGATTTGTGTTGCACGTCCGCTTGTCCACATTGCAGTCTTAACGGGGGAAATATTGTATGCTTTATGTTGTGGGTTGACGATATATTTTTACGAAGAAGCATTTATGCCGCAGCGACTTTTAACCTTTTTTCAGCAAAAGGATATAGACGTGTTTTGCGCCACGCCGACCTTATATCAAACATTAGCGATTATAGCTAAGGAAAAAGCGTTCCCTATTAAAGTTGGGGTATTAAGCGGTGAGGTCTTAACTCGCCGTGCAAGCGAAAATGTAGCTAAGGCATTTCCTAATACAAAGTTTTATAACGTTTATGGTTTAACGGAACACAGTCCGCGCGTAAGCGCGTTATTGCCTAATGATTTTGCGAAAAAATTGGGAAGCGTGGGGAAGTCCATAGGCAACGTAGAATTAAAAATAGTAGAAGGAGAACTTTGGGTTCGGTCGGCGAGTGTGATGAAAGGGTATTATCTGGATACAGTAAATACGCAAGAAAAGATTCAAGAGGGTTGGCTGCGTACCGGGGATTCTGCGCATTTTGATAAGGATGGGTATCTTTATATCGACGGCAGGAAGGACGGGATGCTGATAAAAGCAGGGATTAACGTATATCCTGAAGAGATTGAAAATGTTGTCAAGGAAATTTTGGGGATAAGCGATTGCTTGATTTTTGGGGAATTTACGGACACGGGTACGATAATTTGCATGAAATATATCGGCGATTTAGAAATCAAGGAACTTCGGAAACAACTCGTTGGGAAATTAAATCCAAATATTCTACCAAGCAAAATAAAAAAAGTGGAGGAACTGGCTCGAACTGCGAGCGGAAAGAAGTTGCGAATATGAAAGATAGAGTTGTAGAAATAATTAGGAATGCCTGTGCAATAGACGAAGAAGTAACGTTAGATAGTGAACTAAAATTATTAAGCTTAGACAGCTTAACGTTTGTTAGTATTGTTGTGGAATTGGAAGAAGAGTTCGGAATAGAATTTGAACTTGACGAACTTGGCGTTTTCGATTGGAAAACCGTGGGGGATATAGCGAATAGCGTGGAGGAAAAAGTAAATGAAAAAGAATAAAATCAATGGTGTTAGACCGTTTAACGACTTCTTTTTTAAGAGTTGTTATTACCATCAATTGATGGCAGGAGTTGCGTGCTTTGGAGTTGATAGGGATGCTATTTTGCTTAATACGTTTACGTTAATCCAAAATAATTTTAATGCAGGGAAAGAAGGATTATTAAATGAAGAAAAATTGGAAAAACTCTTGGGTTATAAAAGGGAGCACTGCAATGTTAATAGAGCGAAATTGATTCGTTGTATTGATAAAGGGTATCCCGTTATTATGGGCGTGGATTGCTATTATTTGGAAAGTCGTCCAGATACTCATCAAATTCAGCACGTTCCACATTTTATTTTGGCGTATGGTTATGACGTTGAAAATAAGGAAGCTAACGTAGTTGACCATCAATATCGAAACAGTTATGAGTATCAAGAAAAAATTATTTCTTTGGATAATTTATTGTTGTCGAATACGATGTTTAGAAAGGGTATTTTGAATCGGAAACGTTCTTGTTATATTCTTAAGAAAAAGAAGAACGTTGGTACGTTTGATATTTGGAAATATATTGACGAAGAAAAAATTAACGATAACCGTGAAAACTCGTTGAAAAACTTAAACGAATTGCGCAGAATAGTTTCTTATGATTTAGATGCTGCACGTGAAAGAATTGAGAAAATAACGAGTTATTTAAACGATTTGAAAACTTTTTATTACACTTTGGCAAAGACTAAATTTTTCCTTAAAAACCAACAAAAACAAGAGTCGATAATGTCTTTGGTAAGTGGGTATTCGAACATTTTGTCCCTTTTTTGGAAGGTTAAAGCGCAAAATAATTACGATTATATAACGAAACACTTAGAAAGCGTTTTAAGAAAATTAGACGAAATTGAAGTGCTGGAAAAGATTGTTTACGATTTTCTTTTGGAGGTGCGAAAGAAAAAATGAGCCGTTTTATTACAATAAATCTTAAAGAGCATTTCAACCACAAAATTGTTTATAGGCAGTTGCCTAAAGAAATTGAAGGGAAAGAGTTTGGGCTTGATAACATTTGTATTTTAAAATCGGACGTAAAATTGAAGGAACAGGACGTTTTGGAAGACGTAGAGTTTTGCTTTAATTTTGGACAGTTTGATAACGTTGTATGTGATAGGCAAAAAATAGCGATAAACGCTTTTGCTACAAAATTGCATCTAATTGGATTTGCGTATTGGGGCGATATCAATGAATATTTCAAAATCGTATACGATGATTTAAGCGAAGAAATTATTAGGGTACCGTTTATCGATTGGTCGCATAAGCCGTATAGCGATCCGAGAAACAGTTATTGGTTTGGGAAAAATACGTCTACGGTAAGAACGGTTATAACGTCCGGAGCATTGACGAATCTTGTCCATTTTCATCATATCAACTGTGAGATTATGCAAAGGAAAATTATAAAAGAAATAGTTTTGCCCGATAATATGTTTACGCATATTTTTGCGATGACTTTAGAAAATTAAAATTGCCATATAGAAAAACAAAATCAGGAGGATTAAAAAATAATGGGAATTATCAAATTAAAAAATGCGAACGATGAGCAAACGGCGGAAAACGCTGCTTTGGAAGAACAACAGACGTATAAACTGACTGTTGAGGCACAAGTGAGTGCAGAAGTTCCTCAAGAGGAAGATGAACAATGGGATGACCCTGCTGTATTGCATGAGGACGAAACGCGAATAGATGAAAACTCTCGACACTACGTTTTAAATAACGGCACGGCTAAGTCTGTGTTTAATGCGGAACCGGTGAGCTTCTTTGACGAAGAAGAAAAGAAATGGAAGCATATCGATAATTCTTTGGAGGAAAAAGAGGATGCGTTTGAAACTAAAAGCGGTAAGTTTAAAACCCGAATTTCCAAAGTACATAAAGGCAAAAAAGTTGCGATTTCCAAATCGGACAAGCAACTTTCCTGGGAGTATCTTGGAAAACAGGTTGCTTCTGTTGCCAATGAAAACGTTGAAGACGTAGCAGAAACAATTTTGAAGGTAAATAACGCTACGCAAGGCATCGCAAAACATATCAATAGTTCGGCAGTTTACGAAAATATTGAGAAGGATACCGACCTTGAGTATTGCTTGCTGGGGAATAACCTTAAAGAAAATATTATCGTTAAAGAAAAATCCTCGGATTATAGATACTTTTTTGCATTGAAAACGGAAGGGTTGAAACTTCGTCTTTCGGATGATAACGAAAGCTTGGAGCTTTATACCGAAAAGGAAAAAGAAGACGGAACGGTAGAACAAAAGGTAGAGTTTACCATTCCCAGTCCTTGTATGTACGATGCAAATGGCGTTACTAGCGACGACGTTTATTATGAGTTGGAGCCGTCTGAAGATGGAAAGTTTGCGTTTGCAGTCGTTGCCAACGAAGAATGGGTAAATGCGGCCGATAGAGCGTTCCCCGTTACGATTGACCCACAAGTTGTGACGAGCCAAACCAATCTTATTACTAAGCAAACGTATAGCAGAACTGCTTACTCAAATTCAAGCTACGGTTCGGGAAGTAACTATGGGCCTTGGTATACTAATAATATTTATAATAATATCCGAGTCTCAAGAACTTCTTCGTATGAATATAAAACGGATCTTACAATCAAAAAGAGCTTAATCAATTTGATGGAAGCTTCTATTTCCAATGTGAAATTAATTCTAAAAACAGTAAAGAGCAGTGGATATTTTTATTGTGATAATATATCGTATCACGCGTCTGCGAATGATGAAGTGCAGTTGGATATTACTTCGAAATTTAAAGCAAGCGCAGGGGATTTTATTGTTTATTTAACTCCGAATTCTTATTATGATTTGGAATTTTCGATGACAAATCCTTCGCCAGTGATTGAAATTGAGTATTTGACGAATGAAAACGTTCGACCTACAAAGAAAACGTTTACCCTTGCTGGTATTGCAACTGGTGAAGTTAATCTTGCAACGGGTAGTATGGTAACGTCGATTTGCGACGTTAAACCGGAAAATTCAGTTATGGGTATGGGCATTTATCATATTCATAAGAGAAATGCCGACAATTATTCGTTGGGTGGCAATTTTAGATTGAATTTGAATGAAACGCTTGTAAAATATGCCGATGGTGACTATATTTACATCGACGCTAATGGGGATAAGCACGGTTTCCATGATTATTATCATTATATCAACAATTCGGGAACTAAAAAATACATTGCAGATAAGAGTTTGATTGTCGTAGACGCAGAAGGAAGAATGACGTATACCGAGAGCGATCAAACGTATCCTGTAACTTGCGAATATAAGTCTACGGCAGGATTAAAAGCAATGACGGAGCTTGAGGGCGTTAAAAATGTAAAATGGTACGAGCAACGTCAAGATGAAAAGAAACAGATTGACGAACAAGTTGACGGATATTATAATGCCTTGAAAGACTTTGTGATTGTTAATAAATCTTCTGGGATAATAAGAGATTCTTGGCGTTTAAAGGATTATTTGGACGAAGGTGAAAAAGTCACAGAATTTTTACAGGAATTAGAATCAAGTTCGTATATACCGCTTAATGAAAGTGAAGCGTTAAATTATCGTTCGTTAAAA
>JAZNMA010000155.1:0-2831 GCA_045579345.1 Christensenellaceae bacterium
GTACGGCAAATGGGGAAATCTTAAATACCAATACCTAAAAGATATTGGCGTAGATTGGACGATTGTAGACTTGCCTACCTTATTACACGGCGTAGACAAAGCCGCCAATAAACTTTGGGACGTTATGTATGAAAAGTTATCAAAGGACAAGCGCTTCCAAAGAACTGGCGACTATATAAAAGACGTTCAACTCGAAAACGAGAAAAAGCGTTTGATTGAAGAAGAAATCTTAAACGAAATTATTTACGTATATTAAGGAGAAAATATTATGGAAAGAAAAGAAGATACACCTATTAGAGTTTCAAGAAGAAAGTACGAAGAAGTTCATAGAGAAAAAAGACATCAACAAAATAAAGTTTGGGGTACGAGCATCCCAAGAAAAGACGCCGACGCTATCGACGACTTTTTGAAAACCCACTTTATGTCTAAGGTGGACTTGATTATGGCAGGCTTTAAGGCTCTGCAAGAACAAGTTAAAAGCTCGAAGTAGAGAAAACTACTTTGAACAAACCACGTATATTCACCGGCGCGATTGAAAAATATGAGATAAGCGATTAATGAAATAGGAATAACGTGATTTGTGGTACAAATTTGACCACTGTTTTTGGAACGAAAGGTTCGTACGCGGGGTTACGGCAATAATGATAAGGTTAGAAGTTTTATAAGAAACGGCACGTAACGAAGAAATCGGAGATAACCCGCCGTCTCCAACTTAAACGGAGGTTAATATATTGCTTAGAAGCATCAAACAATCACTCGATATAATTAAAGAACAAGACAAGGACACGGCAATCACTATGCATTGCATTCGCTCGTGGGTAAAGGAAAATAAAATTCGCTCCCTACGCTCAGGCAAAAAGGTATTGATAGACGTGGACAGTCTGCTTGAATATATCAACAAAAATAACTAAGGAGGAAATCGGATGGCTTATTATAGACTAACTACCAATAAGAAAGGTCACCTTTCGGCTAAAATCCAAGTATATGCACCCGGCCTAAACAATGAAAAAGGCAAAGTGCATTATAAGCGCATTATAAATGAAGACGACCTTCCAAAAACGAAGTTTATCAAGCTCGTTGAAAGAGAAGCTATTGCCTTTGAAGAATCCTTAGAAAAAATTTATAAAAAATCAAAAAACGGCGAACGCGCAATCGTTTTAACGTTTCCTGAGCTCGCTGAAGAATGGCTACAAGGCATAGAACGAAATCAATCTATAAACTATCACGTTCGAGGACTTGACGTCATTAAAAAATTTAATCAATATCTAAAGGATTCTAACCTTTACGACTTGCCTATCAACGAATTTACGGTAAGACATATTCAACTTTTCTTGAATACGTTTGGAAGAAAACCTCAACGTGGTGTTTCCAAACTTAAAAAGAACTTACCTGCTACCGTTAATTTTAGAGAGATGGCAAGACAAAGAATTATCACTGCAAATTCGGCATACCGAATGAAAAGGCTTGGCAAACCTATTAGCACAAGCACTGCTCAAAAAATTTGCGAGTATAACAAATTGAATTTCGACGAATATTTTGAAGCTGTTGAGTCGGATGAATTTTACGCAGCAGAAACGGTTAAGGGTTATAGGCGAGTTTTAAGAACTATTTTTAATGAAGCGATTAGATACGACTGGACGACAAAAAATCCTGTCTGCGCAACCAAAATAGGCGTTGGAAACAACAACATTTCATTGCGCCCCGTTCACGAGAAAGAAGTCTTCTCAATAACCGAATCTCAAGCTTTTTTACAAGCTTTAGACAAACTACCGGAAGATATGGCTTATAGAGTTATTCCCGTTAAAATAATGCTATTAACTGGTGCTAGAATCGGCGAAGTCCATGGTCTTCGTTGGTCGGATATCGACTTTAATAAAAACGTCGTACGCATCGAACGTAGCCGTATTGCATCGGAAGGACACGGCACTTACGAAAAAGAGCCTAAAACTAGAACGTCAAAGCGAAATATCCCCCTACCTAAATCTTTGGTGGAAGACTTAATTAAATACCAAGATTGGTTTAGGCAAGCGGATGATAAGTTTGACCAGCACTTAGACTCTACGTACATAGCATCAAACGTTTATCGTCAACCTGCGGGAGTCGGAACTATTGGGAATTGGCTTACAAAGTTTGAAGAAGAAAACGGATTCAAACACGTCACTTGTCACGGACTTAGGCATACGTATTGTAGTTTATTGCTCACGCAAAATGTTCCTATACAAACGGTTAGTAGGTATATGGGACACAGTGATTCTACAATCACGCTTGAAGTTTACAGCCACTTTATTCCGGACACGCAAGAGCGTGCATTGACTGCTCTTGACAAAATCACAGGGTAGATAAGGAGGAATTATGTACATACCGAAACTAAGGCGAATTAGCGACGTTATAAAGGAAATGAAGGTGCAAGACCCAAACTCTCCTATCTCGTGGTATTTCTTGCGAGAACTGTGTAGAAAAGGCAAAATTACTACGCTTAAGTTCGGTAATTCATGGCTTATAAATGTGGACGAACTGTATGCGTTTTTCAAGGGAGGTGGCGAACGGAAATGAGAGATTTAATCTCGTCAGGCGACCTTATGCGTATATTTTTAGAAGGAGACCCGAATACAATTATCCGCCGCCCAAACGTAAGACGTTTTGCGCAAGAAAACGGCGTTAGGCATATTATCTGCAATGGTAAATGGCTTATCGATTACAAAGAGTTTTTCAAGAAAGTTAATCCAAGGAGAATTCGGCGAACTGCTACTATGCCACGCCTACGTTGTCTTAGAGATTGTGTTACGGAATTTAATAAGGATTACCGCAAATACAAAATTGATAAAGTAACG
>JAZNMA010000156.1:0-1861 GCA_045579345.1 Christensenellaceae bacterium
TATACGGCAATATTCTTGACAAACGCTAAAAATTTGAGTAATATATAGAGGCTAACTTGTGAGGGTGGCGGAATTGGCAGACGCGTACGTTTGAGGGGCGTATGGTTATCCGTGTGGGTTCAAGTCCCATCCTTCACACCACTAAAAACTCAAATCAAGTCTTGTACTTGGTTTGGGTTTTTTGTTTTTGAAAAAAGAAATGGGACTTGAACGGGTAGGTATCGCAAGCCTAAAACAAGATTGTAATTTGTAAAGGCTTGCGACAAAAGGTGGACACCCACCTTTTGCTACCCAGGCGTGATAGTCGCCACGGAGTGGTGCATGCATCCGAAGGACGACGGAGCAAGTCCCAGCATTAACAGCAGAAAATACAAACAGCAAACAAAACGTTTGTTTTTTTGTGTTTTCCATTGACATTTATTAGTAAATAAATTATAATTAAAATGCTAAACTCAAAATTTAATTTTTATAAAATTCACATAATTTTATTTTTTATGCAAGTGGGTATAATCTCGGTAGGATTATATCTATTATCGCTTTTACAAAGTCCACTTGCGATTATGTGAATGAGTTTAGCGACCATGCGAGAAAGGTATGTTCTACGATGCCGTGTATCGTAAGGTTGCGGCATCTTTTTTTTATAATTCAATCTAAGGAGTAAAGAACCGCAAAATTAAAAGTTAATTTTGCGGTTCTTTTTTATTAATATGAAAACTTGCAGTTTTTTTGGGCATAGGAAAATTCAAGAAACGGAAGAACTTAAAAAGCATTTAAAGTCCGTTATAATCAATCTTATTGAAAATGAGAAAGTTCAAACATTCTTATTTGGAAGCAGAAGTGATTTTAATGCGCTTTGCCACGCTATTGTTACCGAGTTAAAAGAAATATATCCGCATATACAAAGACGTGCATATACGTGCCGAAGTGAGACGTGTATTTTAGAAAAAGAACGTGCTTATTGGGAAGAAATTTATTCGCTTTTTATAAACCAACCTGTAACGTTACTTGTCGTTGAAGAAGAAGTTGAACATAAAACAAAATGGACATCAGGAAAAGCGCAATATGTTGAGCGTAATCAAGCAATGATAGATGAAAGTGAGTTTTGTGTCTTTTATTATGACGAAAAATATAAACCGCCAATGAAAAAGTTTTTAAACAAGTCAATATCAAGTTATCAACCTAAAAGTGGTACTAGACTTGCCTATGAATATGCAACTAAAAAGCAAAAAATAATCATTAATTTGTGTGGAGGAGTGGAGCATAAATAAAAGAAAAACATTAAAAACAGGGTACGATTATGCGTGCCCTGTTGATGTTTATAAATTATTTTTTATCTCTAACGTAAAAGTCGTATAATTCTTCGGTTGCAAAATGCAACTTGGTTAATTGATTAAACTTATTTAAGTACATAAAATAAGTTGTTTCTTCGGTTGCGATGTCGATAGCATCGCCTTTACCTAAGAAATCGTATTCAATATGTAGCGAGTACATTGAAGAAACGGGTTTGTTGAGTTCAAAAGGTTTGCCATCCACTTCGCCCTTAAAAGTAAAACCGTTTTGGTCGTGGGTCATAGACGCCTTTCCGCAATCGACAAATCCAACTTTAGTAGAATAGTAATCGGTAACTTTAACGTCATCTTCAAAGTGGTAATTACCGCTTTGAACTTCTTTTCTAACTTCTTCACGTTCCCATCTATACCAGTCGGGGATATGTGAAAAACCCTTATCGGTATTAACGCCTTTTAGTCTACTTAAAGTATCCATTTCCCATTTTGCACCACATTCTTCGCACCAAAGGTGAATACCTTTACTATTCATCTTAAATTCTTTGCCACAAGCAGGGCATTTATATAAGATTCTA
>JAZNMA010000157.1:0-2701 GCA_045579345.1 Christensenellaceae bacterium
TTTGCCGGGTGCGGAATTTGTCAAGTTGTCGTTGCCGCGTGTGCCGCTTATTACGGAGCTTTCAACTGCGGTATCGGTTACTATCGTCACGTTGGTATTTGCGGCGTTGTAGAGCACGATTCTGCCACTGCCGACGTTTACTGTTAAGTTTGTGCGGTTGGTAATTTCGGTAGTGAAGGAGCTGTTTAAGATTTGGAGGGTATCATTTTCGCTGATGCCCTGAATTACGTCTGCGCCGTCGCCTGCGGTGTACTGGATTAAGTTGCCGCCGCCGTTTCTAAGGATTATTACATCATCGCCGCGCCCGCCGTTAATCGTTGTGTTGGTAGCTTCGGCGTTGACTTGGATAATGTCTGCGCCGACTCCGCCGTTCAAGCTGTTACTTGCGCCCAGATTTGTTATCGTATCATCGCCCGCTCCGCCGCTTACGATATTATTTGCGGCGTCCGCGAACAGGTAGATATTATCGTTGCCGTTTTCGGCGTTTATATTGGTGTTTTTGGCTTGTGAGCGTATAGTATCGTCGTTATCGCCTGCGTAGATATTATTCAGGCTTGCGCTGGTGAATAAGTAGATGAAGTCTTGATTTTCGCCTGTATAAGCGTTTATATTATTGCCGCCGCTGTAGATTGAGTTATCGCCGTTTCCTGCGTCGATTTCGGCGGTATTTGCGCTGGTGAAGATGTAAATGCTATCGTTGCCGTTTGCAGTAGTAATTTGGGCGTTTTGAGCGGCGGAGGCTATTGTGCTGTTGCCGGTTGCTGTTACAGTAACGTTGCTTGCGTTTGAATAGACATACGCGAAATTATCTCCATTTCCGAGCTCAACGTTAATGGCGTTTCCGCTAATGCTTGCGTGATTATCGCCGTTGCCGAGCGTAGCATTTAAGCTTGCGGTATTGTTGTAAGTATGAAGGGTATCGTTGCCTTCGCCTGTATTAATAGCAATATTATTGCCGCTAGCATCTATAGAATTGTCGCCGTCTCCCGCGTTAATTATGCAGCTATCGGTTTTTGTGTTGACTGTGTTATTGCCCGCGCCGGTGTTGGTAATCGGTTATCGTAGCAGTATTTGTAAATTTCTTCATAATTCCATTGATTGGCGATTAATTGGATTATGTCAGTTACATATTCAATGCCTGTGATCGTAGTCAGGTAATTTATTTTATTCCAGTCGTATTCTGTGAATGAACATACCACCTCCGATATAATTTGTAGATGTGAGTTTTTTGATGCTGTACGTTTATTGTATTCGTCATTGTCAATCATATATCTGCAGATTTTTCCGCCGTAATTTATCCTCATTAAATGGTTTTTATGTGCGGCAATAGCGAAATCTACATATAGATTATTGTAAAATTCATCATTAGAGTCAATTAAATCTAGTAACTGCATTGATGTTTCTGTATGAACTGATTTATTACTGCCATATGTTAATTCTCTTGATATTAAATTTGCGGTAACATAATCTGCGTTTTTAGTAAATCTGTAGCTGTTATCCTTATTTCTTGATATGTAAAATGTTGGTGGAGCTTCTTCACCTGTACCGCGTAGAAATTGATTATCATATTGTCGACCGCGTTTTAATGCATATTCTTCCCATTTGTCAATTTTATCCAATTTATCTTTATCAATGAATAGTAATATGTGGCAATGTAAATTCCAGCCGTTTTTTGTATATGTGACTTCCATATTTTTTACTGAACCAGCGGAATTTAATTCTTTCATATACCGTTTGTAATTGCCATTTCTGATAAATTTAAATTTACCTTTAAGCCGCTTTATAATAGTGTCAATAGATTCGTCTTTGTAATGTGGCGTTCCTACAGTTATCATTATTCCTACTTGTTCCGGTCTTTGTTCAGCTAAGCCCATAATTATTCTGTTAATTTTATGCTTATGTTTATTTAACAGCCTTACAGAGCAGATTGGGCAAGTCCAGGAATTTTTGCAATGATAGACACCTTCAGTAGTTATTGAGAATGTGGAAATTTCGCCTGTTTCATTGTCAATAGTAGAAGTTCTGTGCAGTGAAACTAATCCTTGTCTTGCAATTTGTTGACATAATCTTTGAGCAGACATAAACTGTTGTAAATCCAATGGTAATTTTCTGAGTAATTTCTGGTATTTTGACATTAACTTATAACTTGCGCCGTATGTGTAGCGTTGTTCATAGTAAGTAACGTCGCTGTATTCCGTTTTTACATCTTCAGCGTTCAAGAATATCACCTCTCTTTAGCGTCATAGCCGGTAATTGCGCCGGTATCGTCATTATCTAAATCAATGCTGCAATACGTTTTGAGAAATTCAGCACCGAGTTGTTTAAGAGTATCAGAATCAGTATTATCAACATTAGCATTACCGAGCGTGCCCCTCAAATCGGCGAGGAGCTGCTCAATGAGTTCCTGCGCGCTCTCAAAACTTGTCAATGTTCTAACAGCCCTATCTAATATATCAATGAATAAAGCCCATAGCGACTGGCTACAGGCTTTACTCTCTTTGCTATGAATAATTTTTATGTAAGACTGGTTTGGCTGATAACTTCATAGTAGGCATCTGTAATCGGCAGAATAACGTTCCCCGTTTTTGCGGATACAATTAATGCTGTATCAGATGAAAATTGACCAGCGAAAGCAGTATTTACATCACTTAATGACAAATTTTCACGCGGATTTTCGATTTTGACAATATAAGAGTATTCG
>JAZNMA010000158.1:0-12162 GCA_045579345.1 Christensenellaceae bacterium
CAGGCTTAAACACCTCTTGCAGTGGGGAGCAACGCAAAAAAGACCAGAGCGCAAACTTTCAGCTAACACCACTAGCCCGGGGCGCGTAAAGATAGTTTTGCCGGACAACCCCGAAACGCACAGGCCGGGGCTGTGGAAAAGACGGCGCGGGGCAAAACTTGTGCAAAAACAGGCAGGGCGGACAGGCAACGGCTTTTGCTGACTGCCCAGTAACTACGGAACTGCACGGTATTTGCGGGCAAAGGGCGCGGGGCCTCTCACGTAATTTCAGTGTCGAGGGTTCTATTATTCGTGGCACTTTGTCGCTTTGTGGCGCAACACGCTCACGGGCGGGCGCGTTGCTCACTGCCCGCCTCACGGCGGGCTTTCGTGTTCGCAACGCTTGCCCGCCCATCGCGTGTTTCGTTGTCTCGCCTGTCCAGATTTTGTTTCGTGATGGAAGAAATAAAAAACCCCGGCCTTGTGCAGACCGGGGCAACACATATATACAGGAGGCCTTATAGCCCAGAGCCGAAATCAATCGGCTTGCTTTTCGCGAAACGCAAAGTAAAGCCGAACCCCGCTGTACACATACGGCAGGATTTTAATTATCCTTTTCCCCCATTTTCGGAGGGTCAAGGCCCGATTTTTCCTGTAATCTTCCATCGGTGGGAAACGTTCTTTCCGTTTCCGCCGGGTTGTCCGTCTCCTTGGTAGGAACTACCACTTTGATACCCAGCAGGGAAGCGACAACGCTTGCGAAGTCGCAGACCTGGGGAAGCCAGTCTGGTGTAGCGTCCATTGTGCCGGTCACAATGGCCCCCACAGCGAACAGGACAGCAGAAATCATCAGCCCAATTACTGCCTTCAAGTTTTTTACCTTCATAAGATAAAATCCTCCGATATTTTTTTTATCCCCATACACAGAGTACAGGAATAACAGGGATTATACAAGACTTAAAAAAATAAAAACATAACGTTTTGAGAAATTAGAGTAGATTTTGCAAAAAAAAGGGGCTTGTTTTTTCTTTTTTTTACGTGTAGTCTAAAAGTAAGAGGTTATACAGGTATGGCGACACAGGAATTATTGAAAGCTTCTTACAACGGCTCGCTTGGGGAAACCACCGGGAGCAAGTGGAAATCCCGCGATGTCGTGAAGGGGCGAATCTGGAGCAAGACACCCAACAACGAAACGCAGACAAAGAGCGTCCGGGCTTTTGAGGCCTTGAACCGCGTAGCGTCCGCGATTGCGAAGCAGTGGTTTTACTGGCTGGGCATTACGGCAACGAATATGCACAAGCATAACGCCGTGGCGCACCTTTTGAAAGAGTGTGTTTTCGGGCACGTTTTCGACCCGGTGGGTTTTGAAAGCGTTTTTGCCCAGAATGGCACAGTCCGCATACTTTCCCAGAATGTGGACTATGAGACCGGGGAAATCACCATCAAGGCAACGACAACTTACAATCCGGCTGTAAACAGGAAGCAGTCGTGGCTTATTCTGGTGTTTACCCAGACGGGAAAAGTGCTGTATTGCGCAAGCCCGGCCACTACGTCCGTTGACTTTTCCTTCTTTGCTCCCATCGTGCCGGGCGACACGGTTTATATCGTGGCTTTGTCGTCCGACAAGTCGGGGAAAAAGCCTGTCTTAGGCATTTCGTCAGACTTCCCCCTCTATCAAAATGGGTGCTTTTTCAGCTCCCGCTCCCTTGAAAGTGTGTGGCGGTTTGTCGCTCCGGGCCGGGCAGTCGCAACTGGTGCGGGCGTTTCTTACAGTAACGGACGTGTAACAGTCACGGGCTAAAGCCCGCGTCTGTTACACGTTGCCAACTTCCAGAAACGCCCTGTTGGGGAAAGCTGGAAGGGGCAGAAATAAATCCAAAGATAATAGGAGAAATAAACTATGGCAGAGCCTACAGTATTTGAGATGGAAATCGAGGGAGTTGTCCACCCGGTAGAGGACAGGACGGCAAGGCAGGATGTACAAGCCTTGAAAGTCTATGCAACAGCAGAGCAGGACACAGGCAAGACGTGGATTGACGGAAAGAAAATCTACAGGAGAGTTTTTCAAATACCAAATACGCTGACAGAAGCAGGCCAAATTGCCTTTCCACAGGATTATATAGAAACCCCTGTACAGGTAAACGGCTTTACAAAAATAAAGGCAACAGCCGTATTTGCACCAGCGTGGCGAACCCTGCCATTTGGATATTACGGCACACTGGATTATTGTACAAATATTTCTGTTTTGGGGCAATCGACAGCTTCAACTGCAAACTCAGTCTTGCTACAAGTAGGGGTAGGTGCTGTAAATGAAGCCGATTCGTTTGAAATCACAATCGAATACACAAAGCGGTCGTAAAACATTGAGAAAATAGGGGGAATGAAATGTTATGGGCTATATTATCCTGTCTTGTATTCTGGTTGTTTTGTCGCTTGTGCTCTACTTTTCTGTTCGCGGATATGAATCCCGGCTTGCGGAAGCAAAAGGAGAGATTGCGACCTACAAAGAAAAGGTGTACGCGCTTGAAGCGTATGTGGCACGGATTAACGCTGTTTACACTCTTGCCCCTGCTGATGGTGTTGACGCTATCAATAAGCGGTTGCACGACATTTCCGAAAAACACGCTACCGCCCCGGCTTCCAGACAACTACCGCGAGGATGGAACGCCAAAGGTGGTATACGATGAGCAGTCGGGAAAAGTCATAATGGACTATGACTATTTTGTGGCAATCTACGGCTACATTGACTTTGTGGAAGCAGGCCGGAGGGAGTGACACAAGGGGCAGGACAAGGGCTAAAGCCCTCTTCCTGCCCCTTCTTTTTGCCCCCGGCCCTGCTTCCCTAGTCATTTCTTCTAACTTCTAACAAGTTTTTTATAAAATCCCTCTTGACATTTAGACTACTTGCATTTATTCTATATGTATGCCCCCTGCAATAGGCCGGGAGCAAATACAACTATCGGAGAGGTAAAAACTATGGGTTTGCTTAATGTGCTTACCGCAAGCTGGGACGGAAAGGTTGGAAAGACCGTGGGCGCGAAGTGGAAGTCTTTGAAGACTATCCGCACTTACGCGAAGCCGTCAAATCCCAAGACGGAAGGACAGCTGAAAGTCCGTGGCGTTTTCGCCCAGATGACCAGCTTCACTTCTCTGGTCACTGACCAGATAAAGTACTACACGTCCTTGGACGTGCGCAGTCAGTCCGTCCGCAATGCCATCATTCAGGCGAACAAGGCGCAGATTGACGCGGGAACGTTCGACAAGGCCACCCTCATCATGAACAAGGGCGGGCTTCCGAACGCAACGGCGTTCACTGTCGCTTCCCCCGCAGCTGGCGCGTCAGTTTCCGCAACCTTTACAAAGCCCGTGGCTACGAACATCACGAGCCGGGCAAAGATTGTGGCTGTCGCCATCGACGAGGAGAACCGCATTGGTGGCGTTGGTGTCGCCCCGCTTGCGGATGAGGCGGTCGAGATTGCCGTCAACGCCATCTCTGGGGCCACTCTGGAAATCTACTTCTGGGTCATCGACTACAGGGGTAGCGCAAGGGTCGGCTCTTACAGCGGACACGTAACGGCGACTGTCGCCTAACATTGCAAGGGGCTGGGGTTTTGGTGTGCGTTTCCCCCGGCCCCTTGCTTTTTTTCAAAAGCGCACAGCACAGGGTATCAAGGCATAGTATCATTCTTCAAGAATCCTTTCTTTGCATTTCTTCCCTGTTGTCAAAGCTGTCTTATTGTGAGAGGTGCTTAAAATGTTCAAGTTTCGCCTGTCCGCAGAGGAAACGAAAGCTTTTGACAACGGCTCATTGAAGGAGCTGGTCAGAAGAAACTCTTCCCTTTTGCAGACGCAGTTACAGGAAATTGGAATCCCGGTTTATATGCGCTCTAGGGGGTTGTCATACTGGGATTATCACTTGCGCGAACCGCTGGCGGTAATGGTTAGCCGTTTTGGAAACCGCGTCCGCTCTTTCGTCCTGCTCAAGGCTGTTTTCTACGAGTACAAGCCGAAGGCAGGGGACGGCCCGGCGGAATACAAATGGCGTTTTGTCGTTTCGGTGGCAAAAGATTATGACCCGGAGAAGGAAGGAAAGTAAGATGGAATATCCGAAGAAAATCTACAGAATGAAGTCGTGGCGCGGAGCGGACGGCGGGGCGTGGTCGGAGAGTTTTGAAAGCTCTTGCGATGAAAGGGCAGTGGCGAAAGCCGTTTTTGTAATCTTTCAGCAGGAAATATCGTCAACGGTTGACCTTTTGCAGGGCGACAGGCTGGTATTCCGCCTTGAGCCGAGGGCGACAAACTACATCGTGCGCAAGCTGAAAAAGGAGGATGCCTAAATGATGGTTTTTAATGCACCGAAATACAGCTATGAGCAGTTTTGTAACAAAGGCCACTGCATTATTCACAGGAGGGAAACGCGCTACTGGGCAATCCGCCTCTACACACACGGCTTGCTTGAGTCCGTAAGCTATCCGTACAGGCCGTGCGGGGAAAAGGTTGAAGCTTTCTTTAGCAAATGCTGGATTCAGAGCGGAACGGATATAAGGACAAGACGGCTGGCGGTAATTAAGAGCGTAAAGCTTTTTACCCCGCCCCTATCCCCCGGGAGGGTCCCGAACGCTGTATTCCGCATTGAGCTGGAAAAGGAAGAAAAAGTGACAAAGGCTTGACCATATCTTGGAAGGCGGAAATAATCAAGGATTGTAACGCCCTCCGGGGCGTTGAATCTACATAAGAGAGGAGAGTTTTTGAAATGGCAACGCAAAAGTTTTTGCAGGGTGGTTATGTCGGGAAGCTGGGCGCGACTGTCGGCCAGCGGTGGAAGAATATCCGCACGGTAAGGAGCTATGTAATTCCGCACAATCCCAGGACGGAAGTACAGCAGGCAAACCGCCAGCGGTTTGCCCTCGCCATCAAGGTAGCGCAGGCAGGAATGATTTACAACAAGTCCGCCCCCTGCTGGCAGAACGGGGAGCGGACGGAGTTCCAGTTGCGCACGTCCGAAGCGAAGAAACGCATTGACGCGGGTATTACAGACTTGCGGGCAGTTCCCCTTTACCCTGCCGGGAGTACGCCGGAAGTAAACGTTGTGGATTGCAAGCTGTCAGTAAGTCCTACGGGCGACTACATCATCACGAGCGACACGATAAGCACACTCGCCGAGGCGAGGGGCTTTACCCTGTCCTTGAACGTTCAGGAAACGGCAAGCGGGGAGGAAGTCACAATGTACTACCACGCGGACACGGTGCCGGGCGACAATACGTTGCTTGTCGTTCCCAGTGGGGAAGGCTACATTGTGACGGCTGACACGTACATAATGGGTATCACGATGGACGATAGCGACCACGCGGACAAGTTCGTTTTTGTCGCCCCGCAGAAACTGGACGTTCCGCAGGAAGTCACGATAGACGACATCGTGGCGAGCTATTACGACAACACGAAAGTAAGGCTTAGTTCCGCAACGCTGGCAACGTTGCCGGGCACTTACGAAATAGCCATTGCCTACGAATACCTTGACGCTTCCACAGGCACGAAGTCTACGGCTTCAAGTGTCGTGACGACACAAACAGGGAACCCGCTCTTGGGCGACCTGTCCATAGGACTTGCTGGCACTATGTACGGCAGTAACCTTTTCACGGTGACTTCCGTAGTGTCGCACGGCACGGCAACCATAGTCACAATCCCGGACTTTACCGTGTCCTTGGGGCAGAAGGAGCTGGCCTTGACGTTCGAGAACGTGACGCAGGAGCTGGAGAGCGGGGACAGGGAAAAATCCACTGCATACGTTCCGCTGGGCTTCACGCTTCCTTCCCCTGCAATCACGAAGAGCGCGACGGCAAGCTTTAGCAACCTCTACAACGGAAACGCCTACAGCGGGACGGCCCTGCTGGAAGACCCGGAAATAAGCCCGGCTGGAAATATGAGCGTTGACTTCTCATTTTTGCCGGACGGCGTGAACGTGCTTGATACGAACTCATACGAAGCTGACATCACGCTGGAGGTGACGGCATTGAAGGCTGTCATAAATATCAGCGGAGCTTTTGCCGACAGTACGCAGTCCGCTCTCAACGATTTGAGTTTTGACTTTTTCGTGTTGAACGGAGTAGAAAGGCTTGCATTTGCGTTTTCAAATGCGGACATCCCGGCTGGGACAACGTTCGGCATATACGTTTCGGGGCAGGACGCGATAACGACCGTAAACGGCAGTTCAACGGACGCAGGGCTTGAAATACAGGTCGTTGGCTCTACAAGGTATATTTTCCCCTCCGAAGGGTGGGTTGCGCCGTTCCTTTCCGGCTGGGCTTTTGCCTGTTCCGGGGACGCAAGCACACCCGGAACAATCTACGTGGGGCGCGTAGGAACACCGCTGAGCAGGAAAACTTTCACCATGGCAAACAACAGCATAGTAAATGCGCTGATAGGAAGCAGTGCTTTCAAATACTATTCTGATTACCCGTCCGCCGGGACTTGGAGATTCCTGCTTGAGACGGCGTTTACTGGAAGCTTTGAGAACGTCAGCTTGAAAGGAAGCTACAAGGGAGCGTCCGGCACGGCGTACACATACACGGACGCAAACCCGCTTGTGCCGTCCGCCTTCAATTTCGTGTCGGGGTCGATAAACGGGACTTTTGATTGCTCACTGCCGGAAGTTCCGCCGGACGAAGGCACGGACTGGGCGTTGAGGATTTACGGAACTATCGGAAACAGCTGTATGCAGTCGCCGATAGACAGTGCGATAACATTTGTAAGGGGTATCTGATGGGCAAAAGGGAAAGATTCGTAAGCGAAAGCGAGTGCGTGGGCAGGAAATACGACCACGTCCGCTTTTGTTGTCCGTTCTGTGGGGAATGGTACACCGTCAAGCGCGAGGTATGGACAAACCGGGTGTTTGCTTGCAAGTGCGGTGTGTTAATCTGCCGGGGCTGGGCAAAAGAGATAGAGGAATAGGATTTTTCGGGGCTGGGATTATCCCGGCCCCGGGATATAGGACAGAGCAATATTACAGGAGTGTTAATCATGGAACATGCGCAGGACGTTTTGAAAACTTATGCAAACAATATGTGTTGCACTGCTTGCTACACATTTGTAGGGCTTTGTTGCTGGGATAGTTTTGCCCAGGTTTCCCCATGTAGAAGGGAACACGAAATTATCTATCATAGCTTCCATTCTTGGGAAAATGGACAGGGCGTAAGTGAGGCCGGATATGTCGAGGACGCAGTTAAACTTCTGGAATCAGTGTCCGACCGTACCGGCTGGCGGATTGAAAAAAAGACCGTCACGAATATACTGGACACGAAAGGGGAGCTTTGCCTCGCCCGCTTTGTAAAGGGGGACAATCAGCACTTTGTCGTAATGTACGACTACAAGATAATTTACAACCCGGTCAGCTACAGCCGTTGCGTGGCCGAGGGAGAAATAAAGGATATTCGGCTGGTTTACGCGCCCGATGTCCTTTGTGTGCCCTTGAAGCAGGACGGAGTAGGACGCTATGCAACAGTATGTAATAAATAGCGAGGAGGAGCTGGAGTTGAGGCGGGAAGGAAAAATCACGCTGTCGGCTGTCAGCTCCCCCTACTGGTGTAGGTACTTTGCGGAAATGGCGGGCTTCCCGGCTGAAAGTCTGGGCGCAAATACGGGCTTTTCAATCGGAATCCCGGCAGGGCAGGAAGTGGCCTTGCGGATGTTGCAGGGAGCGGAAGAAGAGCCGATAGACTACATCTGCAAGCCCGTGGAGATTCGCAAGGTGCTGAAATCCATAACGAGCGGATTGCATTGCTGTTACTGCATTGAGATGGCTTGCAAGTTATTGAGAACTGAACAGAAAGAAAGACTTGCCCCGAAGGGGAAGGAGAAAAGAAAAATATGGTCGAAGTAATCTACAAAACATCGCACGGAGCTATGTATAGGGATGAACTTGAAGCTTATCGCAACGACTTGAAATATTTGCAGGGCAGGAAGGATTTGCTTCTCGAAACCCTTGTTAGAATGAAGCGGAAAACCCTCCCGCGCTTCACAAAAAGTTATCTAGTTGCCCGCGCGAAAGCCCGGGCGATGATGGAGGATGTCCGCAAGAATGACGACCCGAAGAAAAAGTGGCTAGTACGGCAGGAATATTTTGAAGCACTGGCGAAAAAGTTTGAGGTATTGAACGACTTGCAAATAGAAATCCGGGCTTACAAAACGCTTCGTGCCGAGTACAAGGAGGTGGAAGCGAACCGCAAAAAAACGCTTGAATCTTACAAGGCTCTGGAAGCGAAGGAGTAAGAAGAAATGCTGTACGAAATTGAAGTGATAGTGCACATAGGGCACTATTCATACAAGAAGGGTTGGGTTAAGGATGGAAAAAGCACTCTGGCAGGCGAGACGCTGGTAGGGCTTGCTTACAATCACAGTGCATGGAACATCAAAAAATGGGTGCGGAAGAAAAGCGCGGAAAACTGGCTCAAAAGCCATAAAGAAATGATGGCGCAGGCTTGGGAAGCCCGCGTTGTGGAGCGTAGGGACAAGTGCGGAAATCCGCTTGCCTAGTCATAAGTTCTAATTACGGAGGTATCAAGTTGAAAGTGGACTTTTTGGACGTGAACACGAAGCTTTTTTGCGACAGTTGCTACGAGGACTTGCAGAGCAAGGACATTCGCTGTAGGTGGAGATTGTGCGGGCTTCTCTGCCACAAGGCGACCGTGCAGGAAAGGGTAATGGGAACAATAAAGGACGAGATAAAGCTGAAAAGGAAAAGTGTCTCTCTTTATATGTGCCAGCTTGTGAGGGGAGCGCGGGCAATCAAGAACGGGCAGGCGGAAATGCTTTGTGCGCGTAAGACGATTAAAAGCTTGCATAACAGGATAGAGAACGGCGAGGATTGCCCGGCAATGCGCTTTGCCCTGCAGGAGCTGAAAGAAAGGCAGGATTTCCGCAGGGGATTGCTTGAAGGGGTACATTCCAATCAGAGACAGATTAAGCACCTGTTGAAATCAGAGCAGATTGCGCTTGCAAGGCTTGAGAAGATACAGAGGGAAGCGCGGGAAACATACGCCCGGGCTTGCCGTAAGTAGCCGGGTTTGCCGAGCAGTGGGGAAGGGAGTTTTTCGGGGCTTCCTTCCCCTTTTTTGTCGCCCCAGTGAATACGGGAGCGTGAGTTGAAACCCCCTTTTTGTTGTGTCGGGGGAAAAAAAATTGCCCTGTGGTGTATCAAGCCACAGGGCGAACAGGGTACCAAGTGGGGTGTGTGTAATACGAAAAGGCACACCAAGGACACTTGACAATTTTAACTATACAGCCATTGAAACTTTTTGTCAATCCCTGTATAGTATTTTTTATAAAAAGTTCCTGCAAGACGGGGGCAGGGGCAAAAAAGGAAACAAGAATGAAAAGAATTGTAATACGAACGATAGAAGCCTTGGTGAAATGCCTGGGTTATGAAGAAATAATCAACTACTCTAAAATCAACGACATTACGATAGGTATGGCTTGCTACAGGCTTGCGAAGGCGAAAAACGTTAAATGCAAAAGGGGCCTGCTGGAGGAAGTGGCCCAGATAAAAGTCCTGCCTGTGGAAGCCGGGGGCGCACAGCCCGGAAATAGCCCGTCAGACGCGCGAGAAAGCCCTAGGACAGGCGGAAACGGCGAATCTGGGGAAGAATCGCCAGAAAGCCCCAAAAAAGCGATAGGAAGCCCCGTAGAGGACAAATTAGAGAATCCGAAACTGGGGGAAGTGGTAGCGGTAGAAAAGGCTGACGTTTCGGAGGGTGTTCTGGAAGGCCAGCTGAAAGATTATAAGGGGGAAATTATGAACAAGACGAAAGAAATGGCGGACACAATCAGCGGGAAAAGGGTGATTGTGGACAAGACGAGCAGGAAAGGCAACTGTCGTTACAACAATCGGGAGTATCGTAAGGCGAGATTCCGGGATGAGGAAATGCGGAAAACCAAGCCCTGCACCTATTTTGTCACTTTGACGAACTTGAACCAGCCGGAGGGAGTAGACCATAACCCGGTGAATGAGGAGTTCTACAGGCTTGTCGGGCACGGCCTGTCCTCGATGTACAGGAAGCGAGGGGCTTCGACTATGACGATGTGGGAAGGGCACTTGAGCGCATACTTGCATTGCCACTTCATTCTTTACGCGGAAGAGTGGATTGACCCGGCGGAAGCGAACTTCAAGGAGGGCGACCCGGTGGGGGACAGGACGAAAAAATATCTTGAAGCGCGTTTCGGGGCATTTGCGCACGTGGAAGCGACTGTCTCGACATCGGAGGAATCGTTGAATTATGTCCTAAAAACCTATAAGTGCGGAGCGGAAAAGATAATGCGCCAGCTGGATAAGGAGGGGAAACCCTTTGAGGACTGGCAAAAGGAGTGCATAATCGGCGAAATGGTGACATCGGCCCTGCATATCAAGCAATTGCAGTGTCACGGTATGCCGTCCGCAAGAAAAAGAAGCGTACAGCCCGCCCCCGTTGCGTCAGTTTCGGAATCTGGAAGCGTACAGAAAAGCCTTTCGGACGAGGAGATTCTTGACCTGTACGAGCAGGGTAAAATCAGTGACGAGGAGTTTCTGGCAGTTGGAATCCGCTTGATGGAAAAATACGTGCCGTGCGCGACACATTGTTACGAGGTAGTGAAGCGCACTGATTGCCCCTTGGACAAGGAGCAGGCCGGGGAAGAGAGCGGAACGATTGCATATATGATGGAGCAGGCGGGAATCCAGACTTGCGGGAACAAATGCAAGGGCTGTCCGCTGATGGACTTGTACTCCTGTGCGATTGACCGCGCGGAATCCGCGTGAGTTTCTTCTTATTATTTATTTATAGTATTATTTTGCACCCTGTGCAGTGCATATTTCCGACACATAAGAGGCAGATATGAACGAATCCGAATATGGTTTCTTGCTTTCCGACAGGGTGCAGAAGATAGTCCAGATAAGCGAAAAGTACGAACTGGAAAAGAACGGCTATGTATCGTTCAGCGGTGGGAAAGACAGCACGGTATTGCACCATCTGATTGATTTTGCCCTGCCGGGAAACAAGATTCCGCGCGTCTACTGTGATACCGGGATAGATTTTAACGACATAAGGGCATTTGTAAAGGAGCTGGCCACCGCTGACAGCCGTTTCCAGATAATCAGACCGAAGAAGAACATAAAAACAATGCTGGAAGAGAACGGCTACCCATTCAAGAGCAAGTTTCATTCCCACATTTGCGCCATCTACTCCCGGCAGGGAAAGGCGGGCTGTGTGGCGAAATATGCGGATTCGTCCAGCCTGTCGGCTTCCACGTGCCCGAAATCCTTGAAGTGGCAGTTTGAGAAGCCCCTTGATTATCCCATTTCGGATAAATGCTGTTACAAGCTCAAGAAAGAGCCGTTCGCGGTTTACGAGCGTGAGACCGGGCGGGAAATCGGAATAACAGGAATGAGACAGGGAGAGAAGGGCTTGCGCAAGAATCTAAATTGCTTGACAACGAGGAAAGGCGAGATTGCCCGGTTCCACCCTCTCGCCCCGCTCCCGGATGATTTTATGCAGATGTTTATCGAGCGGTTTGAAATACAGCTCTGCAAGCTTTATTATCCGCCGTTCAATTTCAGCCGGACAGGTTGCAAGGGCTGTCCGTACAATATAAAATTGCAGGAGGAGCTTGAGACTTTGCAGATGTTCCTCCCGGCAGAGCGGAAACAATGCGAAGAAATCTGGAAGCCAGTCTATGCGGATTACAGGAGGATAGGCTACAGGTTAAAGCCGAGTGCTTCCCAGTTCTACGAGAAAAAACAGCTTAGTTTGTTCAGCTGATGGATTTTTTCAACGCCCTTTTCTGGGGCGTTTTTTTTATGCTTGGAATCTTCTTTGTTTTTGCCTGTTTATATAACGGCTTCGCTTAGGGCTAAAGCCCCGCGCTTGCCGTTACCCGCGCCCTTTGCCCGCAAATACCGTGCAGTTCCGTAGTTACTGGGCAGTCAGCAAAAGCCGTTGCCTGTCCGCCCTGCCTGTTTTTGCACAAGTTTAGCACCGCGCCTTTGTTGCTCATTCCCTTTTGTATTCGCAACAACTTTTCCACAGCCCCGGCCTGTGCGTTTCGGGGTTGTCCGGCAAAACTATCTTTACGCGCCCCGGGCTAGTGGTGTTAGCTGAAAGTTTGCGCTCTGGTCTTTTTTGCGTTGCTCCCCACTGCAAGAGGTGTTTAAGCCTG
>JAZNMA010000159.1:0-2168 GCA_045579345.1 Christensenellaceae bacterium
GCGTGAAGATTCATCAGTACCCAGTAAAGAAGTGCTTGAAACTTGGGAAAAATGCAAGGGCGAAAAACTTGTAGGAGCTAAATTGCAAGGCTTAACCTTTTATGAACAATCTTGCAAGACAGAAAAAGTCATAAACGCGATAGTAACGGCAAGCGAAAGTAACAACTACGATGAATACCCTTTACTTACTTACAATTATTTTAAAAAAGTTTTAGAAAATCAGCTGAAAGAAGGTGAAAAAGATGACAGAGGAAGAAATTCAGAGACAGTTAGAAATAGTGAAAGCCGAGATAGAGTTGGAAGAAAAGAAAGAACAGGAGAAGATAACTGGGCAGAAAAAAGGCTCAAAGAATTCTTGGACAGCTGAAGACTTTGAACGCTATGGCGCAATACTTGCCGAAAAGCAAAAAGCTGAAGCTACAAAAGCAGAAACATCAGAAACAGAAGTATATAGCTTTAACTTTGAACTCTTACTTTCAGAATTGTTAGAGAGAAAAAAACAGCGAATTGAAAAAAACGGTGGACGTGTCCGCAGTCAATACGGCGAACAACTTACCGACGACGAAGTAATAAAAGTGCTTGAAGTAGAAGAAGAAATGAGTTGGTGCAAAAATTGTAACGGCTTTTACTGCAGAAAAATTCGCAATGTAAATTACTACAAGACGGTAACATATGATGCCAAAACGGGAAAGTTGAAAATCAATTCGAGTTACTGTCAGCGTTTAACACAAAGCAAATACAAGTTGTCAAAAATCCCTGCGGCGTATATCGACAAGACTTTTGAAGATTATCAGATAGATAAAGATAATGAATCAGCAGTAAAAATGGCGAAGAAACTTTTGGAACGTCCAGATATGGGAGTTTACCTTTTCGGTGACGTTGGAACAGGTAAAACGCTTTTAGCGGCGATAATGGCGCAGGAGTTAATCAGGCGTGGTCGTGAAGTTATATTTGCAACAGTACCAACAGTATCAGCGCGTATTCGTTCAACTTTTAACCAAAAGGAATTGAGGGGCGAAAAAAAAGTCAGTGAAGAAGAAATAGTGGAAAAACTTTACACAGTACCAACGCTGATACTAGATGATATAGGAATGGAAAAACCAACGCGCTTTGTATGTTCAACGCTCTGCAATATTTTTAACGAACGTTACAACGCACGTTTGCAGACGATAATGACTTCAAATTATTCACTGGAAGAATTGGAAAATATCTTCAACAATCCAATAGACAGCCGAGAAAAAACATTTGACGGGACAAGAATATACGACCGTTGCAAACAAATGTGCATACCTATTGAATTGAAAGGGAAGTCAAGGAGAGGTTAGAAATGAGTGAAACAAAAATGATGTACGTTTTAAAGGAAAGTTTAAACCCACCAAACGGGGGGATTATCCGCATTTATGCACCGTCAACGGGGGGAAATTTTATACCTTTTACGGACTTAAAACAACCGCTGGGATATAAGCTTAGTACCAATTTGCATCATGAGACTGTAGCCAAAAAAGCATTATCCGAGAGTAACGTAAATATTGTTTTAGGAGCAATTCCTGTATCGCCACATAGAGTTTACTTTATCAAATTAAGCGATACACCGTCGTTTCTTAAAAAGTTTATCGAATTGGAAAATTTGATAGGCGATTGGGGTAATGCAAAAGAAAAAGCGTTTGCCGCACAGGAGTTACTCAAATGGGTTGGAAACCTTCCATATTTTTCCGAAGAGCCAAAAGAAGATTCTGATAGCGATATTAAGGAGGAATTGACAATGAATGACACTGTAACGACTTTAACTGTTAGCGATATTGAAGATATTAAGACACGCGCTGAGGCTTTAAAAGAGGCGTTTGATGTTAGCAAAAAAGATGCACTCCGCGCCGTTGTACAGCTTAAGTCTGAAGAGATTAACCGTAACTTGCTCCCGTTGATTGAATTACTTAAAAGCAACTAAAGGAAGCGATAACAATGTATCAACAGTTGGAAAAAGAATTGGCAGAGTTTGAAAAAGCTTACCGCGCATATGGTGAAGGCAAAGTTAATGGTGGACACCTTGACAAATACACAATCAAAGAAAATGTTGAAAAAACGGCGGCGTGGGTAGCGGCAACTTTGTTACTTAAGCATTTAAAGAAGGTGAATAAAAATGTTGGTAGTGTTTAATGGTTGCCACTTTG
>JAZNMA010000160.1:0-50327 GCA_045579345.1 Christensenellaceae bacterium
TCTTTTTTTTGCGAACTAGTAGGCTAGCGATAATAATACTTAACGAAATTATAATAATGCTTGTGCCTATTAAAATTGCGCAGTTTAGAAAAAACTGCTCAGGCAGTGCTTTTATAATTTCGTCAAATCTAGAATCAAAAGTCCAATTGTCTTTTCCCGGGAAGAAAATTTTATGAAAAACTATAAAGGCGGTGTTAAAATCTATGGAAACTATTACGATTAATACTAAGAAAAAAGCAAAAATCCCGACAGCTGAATAAAACGCAGGGTGAAAGCCGTTCCACCTCAAAAGTTTAAGCTTTTCCGTCTTATCTAAAACTATGCCTGTTGTTAAAATTACAGCTGAAATTATTAAAGCAATAGCGTTTAATTTAAACAAAATCTTACAATCATAAAAGTGCTCTGCTCCGCTTTCAGAGTACTTAAACACGCCCGCAGAGAACGGAACGCTAGGCAAAGTTAAATAATTGAGCACCGCGTCGTAAGAAGATTTTATCGTTTGATAATCGTACCCGGTTAGTTCTATAATGCCAAGTGGCTTTATTTGTAGATAATAGAAAAATCTACAATATATTGGCAGACCGATGGAAAAGGTAATAATAAACACAAACACAGCAACGGCAAAAAGCACCGTGTACGCTATAGATAAAGATTTTTTCATAAACTTATTGTATCATAACTGTAAATACTTGTCAAATTTAAGCAATGCGTGTATAATAAAGATAGAAGGTTTTCGGAAAACACTTCTATAAAACAACCGAGGAAAGTTTAATAATATTCAATTTAGATGGGTGTTCCTTTTTTCGGTGATAAAATTTCGAAGAGAGGAATTTTTTTATGAAAATTACCACCAAAAAGCTTGCGAGGGCGGGCGTAATCGCGGGGCTGTATACGGCAATCTCCCTGTTGGTTTTTCCGCTGTCGGGCGGGGCGATTCAGATAAGAATTAGCGAAGCGCTCACAATCTTGCCACTTTTTTTTATTGAAGCTATACCAGCGCTTTTTGTCGGGTGCTTAATTTCAAATCTTATTTTGGGATTAGCAATTTACGATATTTTACTCGGCAGTTTAATAACGCTTGTTAGTGCGCTTTTGACTTATATCGCAGGGAAAATTATAAAAAACCACCTTTTAAAAGTGTTAGTTGGGGGCGTGTTTCCCATTTTCTTAAATGCGTTTTTTCTTCCTCTTATATGGCTTTTATGCTACGGAACTATAGAGTACGTTTATATTTTGCAAGTATTAATTCTTTTTGTTGGGCAAACAATTTCGGTTTATTTATTTGGTGTTCCGCTATATTTTGCCATTAATAAAAAGTTTAAGTAAATAAAAAAACTCTTTCAAAATGAAAGAGTTTTTCTTTTTTTAGTCTATTGCTCTAAACGGGTGATAAAGTGCCCAGTAGAAAATCATCCACAAAGCAGATATTCCTACGAGAGAATAGATGATGCGCGAAACGATTGCCGCGCTGCCTGTGCCGAATATGAACGCTACGAGGTTAAAATCGAACAATCCGACGAGTAACCATACAAGCGCACCTACTATAACCAGCAAGAAGGCAATAATAGTAGTAATTTTCATATTTGTCCCCCGAAATATATTGTGTGTAAGTAAAGGGACAATATACACTTTAGACAAAAATATTTTCTAAAATAAGTTTATCAAAGTCTATGCTTTCAACAAAGTCGCTAGAGGTAAAGCGTAGTACGTTATATTTAGCGTAATTAAATAGATGAGTTTTGATGAGAACGGGGGTTGGGACGTCCAAATTTTCACAAATCTCACGTAAATAATCGTAGAAAAGCGAATAATCCAAATTCTCAAACTTTTCAAAAGTAAACTGCTTTATAATTTTATTGTTTTTCATTACTTTTGCCCAAATTCGAATCATAAATTACACCTCGAAAAATATTGTATCACAATAGGAAATTTAAATCAAGTTAAGTATTGACAAATTATTTTATATAGAATATAATATAAAATGTTTAATTGTGAAAAATCGGTGGTATTTAATATGGAAAAATTGAAAAATCAACTTATCAATTTATTAAGCGAAAACGCAAGATATACATACGCACAGCTTTCTTCTATGGTGGGCGTGGATGAAAATACCGTTGAACGAGCGGTAAAGGAGTTGGAAGATGACGGCGTTATCGTTAAGTATTCTGCGATAATTAATGCAGAGGCACTTACCGAAAAGAAAGTAAACGCGCTTATAGAAGTTAAGGTTGCGCCTCAACAGTTAAAGGGTTTTGATTCTTGCGCTGAAGAAATATATAATTTTAAGGAAGTGCAAAGCCTTTATTTAATGAGCGGTGGGTTTGACCTCGCCGTATTTGTAGAGGGCAGAGATATTAGCGATATTGCTAAGTTCGTTTCGGAAAAATTAAGCGTAATTGACGGAATAATAAGCGTACAAACGCATTTTATTCTAAAAAGATATAAGATAGAAGGGCAAGTTACCAAGCCTGACGAGGATTTGAGAAAACAAGTAATTCAAGCATGAGAGATTTCGTTAGTAAAAAAGCAAATAAAATAAAGCCGTCGGGGATAAGAAAATTTTTCGATATTGTTTCGGAAAGTAAAGACGTCATATCCCTTGGCGTTGGCGAGCCGGATTTTATTACTCCGTGGGACATTCGCGACGCTGGAATTCAGGCTATTAAAAGGGGATACACGCAGTACACCTCGAATAAAGGAATGGTGGAATTAAGGCGGGAAATTTCCGATTACCTAAAAGGTAATTATGCGGTAAATTTTGAGCCGGACGATATAGTCGTTACAGTCGGCGCGAGCGAGGCAATCGACCTTTCTTTGCGTGCGGTAATTGATGAAGGAGATGAGGTTTTAATTCCCGACCCAAGCTACGTTTCGTATAAACCGTGTGTTGAGTTGGCGGGCGGAAAGCCCGTTTCCGTACCGTGTAGCGGGGAAAACGGATTTAAGCTTACGCCTGAAAATTTAAGTAGCGTTATAACAAAAAAGACAAAAGCGATTATATTCCCTTATCCAAACAACCCGACCGGCGGTATAATGGAAAGAGAATATATCGAAAAAATCATTCCTATAATTTTAGAAAACGACCTGCTCGTTATTTCAGATGAAATATATTCTGAATTAACTTATGGAAATAAGCATCTTTCAATCGCGTCCTTTTCCGAGATGAAAGACAGGGTTGTGCTAATTAGTGGTTTTTCAAAAGCGTTTGCGATGACCGGCTGGAGAATCGGGTTTGTATGCGCACCAACTAAAATTTTATCGGCAATGCTAAAGATACACCAGTATACGACAATATGCGCGCCAATCTTTTCGCAATACGCGGCTCTAGCGGGGCTAAAGAATGGAAAGGCGGACGGGTATCGTTCGGTTAAAGAGATGTGCGAAGAGTATGACCGTCGCCGTAGGTTTATGTATAAAGCGTTTACCGATATGGGGCTTGAGTGTTTTGAGCCGAAAGGTTCGTTTTACATATTTCCATCGGTTAAAAAAACTGGATTAACAGGCGAAGAATTTGCGACAAAACTTTTAGAGAGCAAAAAGGTAGCGGTTGTTCCAGGCGATGCGTTTGGTGAGTTTGGTAAATATTACGTAAGATGCTCTTACGCATATTCCATGAAAAATCTTATGGAAGCGACCGAACGCATAGCGCAATTTGTAAAGGAATTGAAAATCTAGTTAAAGGGGCTATTTATGGAAAAGTATTTAGTAGTTGGAGCGGGATTTTCCGGTGCGACTATAGCAAGACTACTTGCTGAGAGCGGAAACAACGTAACCGTGCTCGATAAGCGCGACGTGGTTGGCGGGAACGCTTATGACTGTCTGGATAAAAACGGAATACTCATTCAGCCGTACGGACCGCATATTTTCCACACTAACGACCAATCGGTTTTTGATTTTGTTTCAAGATTTTCCGAGTGGGAAAAGTACGAGCATAAGGTATTAGCAAAGGTGAGAAAGGACAAGTTCGTTCCAGTGCCGTTTAATTTAAACTCGCTTTTTTCCTTGTTTCCGTCAAAAGCTGAAAACATCAAGAAAGTTTTAGTTGACGAGATAGGATATGATAAAAAAGTACCTATTTTGCAACTAAAAAAGCACGAAAAGAGTGAGATTCGCGCATTTGCCGATTTTGTTTATAAAAACATATTTTACATATATACGATGAAACAGTGGGGTTTTAAACCCGAACAGCTGGGTGCAGAGGTTATGAATCGCGTTCCGGTGTACGTTTCAGAGGACGACAGATATTTTACCGACACTTATCAATTTATGCCAAAGTACGGGTTTACAGAGCTTATAACAAATATGCTTCGCCACCCAAAAATTCAAATCAAACTAAAGACGGACGTTAAAAAAGAAATACTTTTACACGACGGGAAAATTTATTACGGTGGAAGAGAGTTTGATGGAACGCTAATTTATACAGGCTGTGTGGACGAATTGTTTGATTATAAATTCGGTGTTCTGCCATACAGAAGTCTAAAGTTTAAGTTTAAGACTTTAAATCAAAGTTCTTATCAACCGAGCGCGGTGGTCAATTATACCACTTCGCATAAGTATACTAGAATAACCGAGTTTACTAAGTTTACTTGCCCCGAAAAAGAACAAACGATAATAGTAAAAGAATACCCGACAAAATTTAAAAAGGGTAAAAATATACCCTACTATCCCATTCCTATTCAAAAGAATTTGGCGCATTATTCTAAATATCTAGAAGAGGCTAAAGGCTATAAAAATCTTTATCTTTTAGGTAGACTTGCAAACTATAAATATATCAATATGGACGTTGCGGTTAAAAACGCAATGAATCTTTACGAAGAGTTGACGGGGGATATTAAAGACTAACATCCGGACAATAAAAGCAGTAGGAGATGGAAAAAGGACTTCTTTTGAAGTCCTTTTTTCTTGTCTAAAAATTATATTGATTAAGCGTTATTTGCAACTTGTGTTTTTAGGTCTGAACGCTTTTTAAGCGTTGCGAACACAAAGCCGACTATAATGTAACTGTAAAAACTGATTATACGCCAAACAACCATCGCTGGGAAGGCAAACCCGGCGGGAAGCCCCACCGCGAACAGCACGTAGAAAGATAAATCCGCCGCGCCCGAGTTTCCCGGAGTTGGAATAAACGAAATGGATAGAAGTAACATTGCCCCCAATTGACAAATTTGCAACCAGCTGTTTATGCTACCAAATCCGTCCAGCTTGAAGTTAAACGCCAACAAAACGAAGAAAATGATAGAGAGGCTAGTTAGGTATTGAAGTATACTTAAAATAAAAGCTGATATAAAAACCAACGGCTTTTTTGCAAGTCCTTTAAGGCAGGTTGCGTTGTGATAAACAGTCTTTATGGTTTTAAGAGTTGTGCCCTTTGGGTCTTTAACGATTCGCAACTTACCACCCAAAAACATGACAAAGTGAACGAGCTTGGAGGTGAGCTTTGGCAAAAGACAAAAGAGCACTACCAAAAAAGGAACAATGGTGCATAAAACAGCACCAATTATCGCCATAATTCTAAACGTTTCGGGGAAAGCGTTATACAAGACGGCTGGTATTTCAAGTCTATTATTAGTAAATAGCGCGATGCATATCACTCCGATTAAAACGAAGGCTGTTTGATTTAAAAAGAAAGCAGCGATTGGAATAGACGAGGCTGCGCCACCGTGAACTCCGTGTTTACTAAGGTGGTAAATTTCAAACGGCTGACCGCCCACTGCAAGAGGGGTTATATTGTTATAGTAGTTACCTATAACAGCCGTTTCGAAACAGGTCTTAAAGTGCCATTTTCCGGTTACTGATTTACACATTAAAGAGAACTTTAAGCTCTTAAATAAGTAGTTAAAAAAGAGGGATAAAATAGCAAGCAACAAATATTTCCAACCTTGAATTAAGAGCGCCTTAAAGTCTTGCCATTCAGGGAAATTCCTATCGCCACTGCCCGAAAAATCATGATAAGCGGTAAAGGCGAGCACGGATATTACAAAAATAACAAATACGCAAGTACAAAGATTTTTAAAATATTTTTGACGCTTATTAATTTCCTCATCCTTTTTTATGCCGAGCATTCTGTCCATAACGATTTGTTTGCGTAGCGTTTTGTCGGTTTTGCGCTCTACAAAGTCAGCGTCTTGAATGATTTTAGAGTTGCAGTTTAACTCGGTTGCGCACACAGAGTCAAGATTTTGTAAAATTTCCTTTTGTTCTTGCTCTAGCTGTGTTTTAATTTTTGTTTTTCCTGATAATTTTTGCTGATTTCTTTTTTCCATACTAGCCATTATAGAGAAAACCCAAACGTTTGTCAACCTTATTTAAAATTTAGTCACGCTTAAATAAAATAAACTTGACATTAAAATACAAAATAGATTAAAATTATTAAAAACTAATTGAGGAGACGGCAAATGAAAATCGCGTTATTTACCGACAGTTTTTTACCCGGTATCGGGGGCACTGAAAACGTAGTTTTGCACCTTGCGAACGAGCTTTCAAAAAATCATAGCGTAATAGTTTTTGCGCCAGACTATCATCGCCCGTATGAAGAAAATTTAAGCTTGCCGTTTAAGGTGGTTAGGGCAAAAAGTATAGCTTTTACCAAAAACGAGTGCTGGGCTTTTCCCTCATTGACGGCAAAACTTAAAAAAGAGCTAAAAGAATTTAAACCCGACGTAATACATACGCACACTATCGGCATGATGGCAGGATTTGCAAACGCCTATGGGAAAAAGAATAACGTTCCGATTGTTTGTACCGTGCACACTAAATTTAGATATTGCTATAAAAACGTTTTAAAACTCGATATTTTAGTAAAAATTTTGTTGGCGCACGTGATTAAGCGAGCTAATAAAGCGGATAGGGTTTGTTCGGTGTGCAATTCAATGGCGGAAGAACTAAAATCGTATGGCCTCAAAAACAAAAAAGTAACCGTTATTAGAAACGGTTACGAGAAATCGGGGGACGGACAAATAAAAAAACAAACGAACGAAAAGTTTACGCTTTTGTTCGTGGGACTGTTGGCGGAATATAAAAACGTGGCGTTTTCTCTTAACTGTCTAAAGGAGCTTAAAAAAAGGCGTTCGGATTTTGTCTTTTACGTCGTCGGGCGCGGACCACAGGAGAAAAAAATTAAAATTCTTGCGCAAAAATTGGGACTTAACGAAAACGTGATTTTTACGGGCGCAATAACCGATAAAGAAAAACTACAAAAAGTATATCGTGAAAGCGATTTGTTTTTGTTTACAAGCCTAATAGATAACGACGCGTTAGTATTAATGGAGTCGGCGCAATGTAATACTCCGTCTTTGGTAATAGAAAATACCGGCTCTGCCGAGCGTTTTATAAACGACCAAACGGGATTTATAGTTAAAAACGATGAAAAAGCCGTTGCGGACAAAATAGAAGAATTAATGAGCGATAGAGAAAAATTAGTCTTCGTCGGTCAAAATGCAAAATCGGTGGTTGTGGCGTGGAAACAAGTTACCGAGCAGTATTTAGACGTTTATAAACAAGAAATTGAAAAGAAACAAAAAGCCACGAACAATAAATAAACGACAAAAAGCCCCGTTCAATAACCTATTGAACGGGGCTAATATTTAGTTGATAACTTCAAGCGAGATTTTAGCCGTTTCTTCTGCGGAAATCCTTATCGTTACGGGATAAGTTCCAGCGGTTTTAATTCCGTTAGGCACGGTGATTTTCTTTTTGTCAATATCAAAACCAAGTTCGAAGAGCTTATCTGCAACTTCTTTATTGGTAACGCTACCGAAGAACTTGCCACCAGCACCGCTTTTAACCTGAATGGTAACGCTAATCCCGTCAAGCTTTTCACGGAGTTCTTTGTTGAACTTTAATTGTTCTTGTCTATGGAATTCTTGTGCTTGTTTTTGTGCTTTGTTTTCGCTAAGCGCTTGATTATCAGCAGGCTTAGCAAGACCTTTCTTAATCAAAAAGTTTTGCGCAAACCCGTCTTTAGCTTCAATTATATCGCCCGCTTTTCCCGAGCCTTTAACGTCTTTTAATAAAACGACTTTCATCTCATACTCCTAAAAAATGGTTTTTAAATATTTTACTTTAAAAAGGTTAAAAAGTCAATTATACGGTATAGGAATTTTCAAATTATCGCATAATAAAAATAAAGGAGTAAGTTATGGAAAAGAATTATTGTATTAAATGCGACGTAACAGGTTGTAAGCATAACGCTACCGGAGAGTATTGTCAGCTCTCAAGCATTAAAGTAACTTGCGGTTGCGGAGATACTTGTACTTGTTGCGGAAACTATTCGGAAAAACAATAAGCGTTTTATAAACGAAAAAGAATTTAAAATGAAGAAGGTTGCCAAACGGCAACCTTCTTCTCATATATTATTCGGAATCGTATCAATCATGCGGAAAAACCGCCAAAAGATAAAGAAAATGTTCAATTTTATTCATTTAACGGATTATAGTATAGCATAAAAAAATCGTTTGTCAAGAGGTTTTGTAAAAAATTTTCAAAAAATTTTACTTTTTTTCAAAAAAAGTTTATTGTAACTGCGCTAAAGGGCATTAATAAGTATGAAGAAAGTTGACAAATCTCTTTATATATATTATAATATCTAAATTAAAAGTATAAGTGGGAGTGTCGCTTCCTAAAAGACGCGCCCAAAAAATAAAAGGAATAATTGTACGGAGGTCATATTTATGGCAGAAGAAGTAATACTTACAAAAGAAGGTAAAGAAGAACTAGAAAAACGCCTTGAATATTTAAAGGTGGAAAAACGTGCGGAAATTACTGAAAGAATTAAAACGGCGAGAGAATTCGGGGACTTGTCCGAAAACGCTGAATACGATGCGGCTAAAAACGAGCAGGCTATGATTGAGGGTGAAATCTTAGAAATCGAAAACAAATTAAAGTATGCCGTTATTATAAAAGACAATGCTAAAAAAGGCACTGTTTCACTTGGTAGTAAAGTTGATTTTGTGGACGAAGAAACAAAAGAGCTTTTGACCTATGAAATCGTCGGCACAACCGAAGCGGACGTTGAGCAGGGCAGAATTTCTAATGAATCTCCTATCGGAAACGCTCTTTTAGGGCACAAGGCAGGCGATACTATAAACGTTGTCGTTCCTGCTGGAATCGTTACTATTACCGTTAAAAAAGTTTACTAATATTAAGGAAGAAATCATGGAAGAAATTAAAAGCGTTCCCGAAATGCAGGAACAGGATTTAAATGAAATATTAAGAGTAAGGCGTGAAAAGTTAGACGCGCTTGTTTCGGCGGGCAAGAACCCGTTTGAAAAGGTTAGATACGATAGAGACGCTTACAGTCAAGACATTAAAGATAACTATGCAGACTACGAGGGAAAAGAGGTTGGAATTGCCGGCAGACTTATCTCTAAGCGCGTCATGGGAAAAGCATCGTTTGCAGTTATTTTAGACGGCAAAGGAACAATCCAGTCGTACCTTTCTATAAACGATTTGGGCGATGAATATTTGGCGTTTAAAGATTACGATATTGGCGACATAGTCGGCATTAAAGGATTAGTGTTTACCACAAGAACTGGTGAAATATCTATTCACGCTCATTCAATCGAACTTCTCTCTAAATCTTTGCTCCCGCTTCCTGAAAAATATCACGGATTAAAGGACGAGGATACTAGATACCGTCAAAGAGAGGTGGATTTAATCGCTAACCCCGAAGTTAAAAAGACTTTCGTTATGCGCTCTAAAATTATGTCCGCAATCAGAAATTATCTTGACAGCGTTGGGTATTTAGAGGTGGACACGCCCGTTCTTCAACCTTTAGAAATCGGTGCGGCGGCTAGACCGTTTAAGACTCATCATAACGCACTCGATATTGATATGTATTTGAGAATTGAAACCGAGCTATACTTAAAAAGACTTATAGTCGGTGGGTTTGACAAGGTTTACGAGGTTGGCAGGATTTTCCGTAACGAAGGAATGGACCGTTCGCACAACCCTGAATTTACTACGGTTGAAATGTATCAAGCTTACAGCGATTACTTTGATATGATGAATCTTATAGAAGATATGTACCGCACTATAACCAAACAAGTTTGCGGAACAGATAAAATCACCTATCAAGGCGTAGATATAGACATGGGCAAAAAGTGGGAAAGACTGACCATGGTCGAGGCGGTTAAAAAGTATGCTGGCGTTGATTACTACGATTGGGCTAGCGACGAAGAGGCAAGAGCGGTTGCTAAAAAGATGAACGTGGAGGTCGAAGAGGGAGACGAGGCGACAAAAGGACACGTACTCATCGCATTCTTTGATGCGTTTGTTGAAGAAAAGCTCGTGCAACCGACCATTATTTACGATTACCCTGTGGAGAATTCTCCGCTTGCTAAGCGTAAGCCATCTAACCCTGCGTTTACCGAAAGGTTTGAGTATTTTATTTATGCAAGGGAAATGGGAAATGCGTTCTCAGAACTTAACGACCCGATAGACCAGAAAGAAAGATTTGTTAAACAAGTTGAAGCAAAGCGCGCTAAAGGTGGTAACGACGCTAAGGTGGACGAAGATTTTGTGACCGCATTAGAGTATGGACTTCCTCCGACGGGCGGTTTAGGATTTGGTGTGGATAGGTTGGTTATGCTACTTACCGACAGCGCGTCAATAAGGGACGTAATTTTGTTCCCGACCATGAAGCCTATCAAAAAGTAAGAAGGACAAAATGGATAACAAATTAACAAAACGAAGATTATCGGATTTTCTTGCGTACGAATGGATTGTAATGATAATCGTTTCAATCGTTGCAATCGTCGTTTGGGAATTCGTGTATACGGTTTCAGCGGTAAGACTAAGCGTTGGACAACACTTTAAGTTTTATTACGACCAAACCTTAGATTCAGACGGGAGTTCGTCGTTTTATCAGATGATTATTAAAAGCGACGTGCTTAGTTACGACGTTTTGGACTTTGACTGTGAGACGCTGACTCAAGATAACGGTCAAGTTTTGAGCGCAAGGCTTTCTATAAAAGAGGGCGACGTTATTTTTACCGATTGTATCGACTACACTAAAAAAGATGGTGCAGACGAGAATACCACTAAGCAAATAAGGCTAAAAACACTCGTTGACAATCATTACGGCTATGCTTTTACAGAGCTATTAAATGACGCAAACGAGTATTTGAAAAGTTTTGTCGACAACCCAAGTGCAATTACGGGATTAGTTGATTTTGAAAATTTAAGCAAAGAAAAGATAGAGAGTACTTTCCGTCAAAGAATGAAAAAAGACAACCGTTTCCGTACCGAGAAAGACATTTTAGACGGAATTGAGTTAGAAAAGGGTAGGCTTGAAAAGCTTTGTGAAGAAGTTAAAGCGTTTTCTTATCTTTTATCTTTATCTAGCGAATATCCCGAATTATTTTATAACTATACGCGCTTCGAGCAGTCTTTTGATTTAGAAACTGACGCTAAATATAAGTCGCAATACGAAACGGCTCTTAATAAAGAAAGGGAAGAAAGAAATAACGTTCCCTACGCACTCTGTCTTTCGGCGCTAAAGGGCGGTCAGAACAAGAATGACCCGTCTAAATATTTTAAGGTGTATGGCAATGAAACGGCAGAGGACGTCGTTTTAATGGTGTTTAATTTCCATGATGAACAACCGCATTTGCAGTATGAAGCAATCGGCTTTATTAATCAAATAGTAAGGGATTGTAGCACGTTGCTTGATAATTTTTCAAGTTAGAGGAAAATATGAAAGGTAAATTTATAACCTTCGAAGGTTGCGAGGGGGTTGGCAAATCCCGTCAAATCCACCTTTTGGAAGAATATTTAAAAGAAAACAAAATAAAATATTTTTTAACTCGAGAGCCGGGCGGGACGGGGGTATCCGAACAAATTCGTTCGGTTATTCTTGATGGAAAGAATATAGATATGTGTGACGGCTGTGAGGCTTTATTATACGCCGCAGCGCGCGCGCAGTTGCTTGAAAAAGAAATAAAACCCCGCTTAGAGAGGGGCGAGTTAGTGCTTTGCGATAGATATATTGATTCTTCTTTTGCGTATCAAGGCTATGCAAGAGAATTGGGCGTTGAGTTTATTGAAAAAATTAACAGTTACGCAATAGAAAACTTTATGCCCGACTATACGCTATTTTTAAATCTACCGCCCGAACAAGCTTTTTTAAGAAAGGGCGGTGTTGATAAAACCGACCGATTAGAGCTATCAGGTATGGAATTTCATAAAAAAGTTTACGGCGGGTATTTAGAACTTTCTAAAAAATATGCCGACCGCTTTATCGTGATAGACGCAAGTGGGGAAAAGGAGCAGACGCATCAAAAGATTATAAATGCTCTTAAACAAAAGGGTATTATATGATAAACCTACTCGATTTAATAAAGGATACGACGGCGTTTAACACGGTTAAAGGTGACGCTAAAAGCGGTCTCCTTTCGCACGCCTATTTAATTTTAACCGCTGACGGGGAAAATTTGACGGAGTATCTTAAAATCTTTGCAAGTTTAGCCGTGTGCGATGAAGAGTTGCCTTGCGGAAAATGTCGAGCGTGCAAGTTGATTAAAGACAACGCTTTTTCGGACGTTATCGTTTATCCTAAAAACGGTGGGAGCATAGTTAGCGAAGAGGTAAACCAACTAATTGAGGAAAGTTTCGTTAAACCCTTAGAGAGCGATAAAAAAATATTCATTTTAAGTCACGCCGAGTCTATGACCGTGCAGGCGCAAAACAAACTTTTAAAAACCTTAGAAGAACCGCCCAAAAACGTACATATATTTATGGGCGCGACTAGTGAGTTTCCTATTTTACCGACGGTAAAATCTAGGGTGAAAAAATTAGAAATACCGGCTTTTACACCCCAAAAGCTTTACAGTGCGCTTAAAGATGAATTTACCGACACTCAAAGGCTGAAAGAGGCAATTGCGTGCGGTGACGGGACTGTGGGACAAGCCGTGCTTAACTATTCGGACGAAAAACTAAGAGAAATTTCTTTACTTATAGAAGAAATTCTCGTCGATATGAAAAGCAGTAGCGACGTTTTAAAATTTTCTACAAAAATCACGGCGTCGAAGTGCGACGTTGATACTTTTTTATCGGTTTTTGAGTTAAAGCTTAGAGACATGCTAATTAAAGAGCAAGGGCAAGAACAATTAGTAGGCAATTTAACCGCGCTAAACCGTATAAAAGACGCACAAAATTTTTCTAGTGGCGCAATCATATTCGCTCTAGAAAGTATAAGCGAGGCGCAACGGCGCAGAAAGTTTAACGTGAACGTTACTATGCTTTTAGAGTGGTTATTACTCAAAATTTTGGAGGGGAAATATAAATGGCAAAAGTTATAGGCGTAAAATTTAAAAACACCGCCAAAGTATATTATTTTGCTCCGATAGAGGGGCAGGACGATTATGAAGAAAAAACCGGTGTCGTTGTTGAAACGGCAAAGGGTTTAGAATATGGAACTGTTGTTTTTGGGCTAAAGGAAGTGGACGACAAGGACATCGTGCACCCGTTAAAGCCAATACTTAGGAAAGCCACCGAAAAGGATGAAAAAACGGTTAAAGAAAACGAAAAGAAAATTCCCGACGCAATGGAATTTGCCGAGAGTAAAATTAAAGAATTAAAGCTTGATATGAAGTTAATCGGTTGTGAATATGCGTTTGACGGGAAAAAGCTCGTATTTTTCTTCACTTCGGACGGCAGGGTAGACTTTAGAGAATTGGTTAAGGTTTTAGCAGCGCGTTTTCATTTGCGCATAGAACTTCGCCAAATAGGGATTCGTGACGAGACCAAATTACTCGGTGGAATAGCGCCTTGCGGAAGAACGTGTTGTTGCGCAAGCTGTATAAGTGAGTTTGGTAAAGTTTCCATAAAAATGGCAAAAACACAAGGTCTGCACTTAAATCCCGGTAAGATTAGCGGACTATGCGGAAGGCTTATGTGTTGCTTAGAATATGAAAACGACTACTATTCTGAAGTTTATAAAAAGATGCCCAAAGTTGGCGGAACGGTCGGCACGCCAGAAGGTGATGGCGTGGTCGTTTCTAACGATATGTTAAAACTTATTTCTAAGGTAAAAATCAGTAAAGGTGACGGAAGCGAAGTGTATAAAGATTTCCCCGTCGACAGATTAAACTTTAAAAAGGGCGGAAACAACGAAAAAGAGGACGCCGATGAAGAAAAGGTTTTACAAGAACTAAAAAATATTTTAGATTAGTTGTTTACAAATGAAAAAGTTTGTGATACAATATAGAAAAACTATTTAGGAGGCAGACTCAAATGGCATATAAAATTAGCGACCAATGTATTTCATGTGGCGCATGTGCGGATACTTGTCCGTGTGGTGCAATCAGCGAGGGTGAAGGTCAATTCGTAATCGACGCAGAAGCTTGCGTAAGTTGCGGTGCGTGTGCTGCAGGTTGCCCTGTAGAAGCTATTTCAGAAGAATAAGATATAGCAAAACTTGTTAAGGTGCGAAAAAACATTTTTCGCGCCTTGATTTTTAAAAGCCAAAACTATACGTTTTGCGATTTTTTAATTATAAAATATTATATAATAAATAATGTTAGAAAAAGAATATTTAGAGCCTTCGGGGTTAGAGATTTTTCAAGACGGGGACTTATATCGCTTTACTTCGGACGCAATTCTGCTTTCAAAGTTTAGCAGAGTAAAAGCAAACGACGTCGTAGCGGATTTTTGTTCGGGAAGCGGGGTGGTCGGATTTAATCTTTACGGCTTAAACAAAGATAAAATAAAAAGCGTTACTTTTTTTGAAATGCAAAAACCACTTTTTGACCTATCGGTTAAGAGTATTGAGCATAACAATTTGTCCCACAAATTTTTTGCAGTTAATACGGAAGTTCAAAAAATTGACGCTAAATATAACGGAGCGTTTTCGCTAATAGTGTGCAATCCGCCGTATATGGCAAAGGGCTGTGGCTTTCATGAAGAAAACGACGCAATTGCAATGTGCAGAACAGAGTTAAAGCTTTCGCTTAGCGAGTTGGTCTTATCAATATCAAAAGCTTTAAAGTTTGGCGGGCGAGTAAACGTGGTGCACCGAGCGGATAGACTTTCCGACGTTATTTTTGAGTTTAGAAAAAACAATATCGAGCCCAAACGTTTGCAATTCGTATCGGGCGCAAACAAAGAGCCGTACTTACTGCTTATCGAGGGTGTGAAAGGCGGAAGAAGCGGGATAAAGATAGAAAAATTTATAGAAAATTAAGGAAAAAAACATGCTTTATTTTGTAGGTGTGCCGATAGGGAACTTAAAAGATATTTCTTTAAGGGCGTTAGAAGTGCTTAAAGGTGTTGACGAGATTGCTTGTGAAGATACTAGGCATTCTTTGGGGCTTTTAAACGCGTACGAAATAAAAAAACCATTGTTTTCATATCATAAATTTAACGAGCGTGAATCGGGCGAAAAGATAATTGAAAAATTAAAATCGGGAAAAGATATAGCGGTTATAACTGACGCAGGAATGCCCGTAGTGTCTGACCCCGGCAACGTTTTGTGCGCGATGCTCATAGAAGAGGGGCTGGAATTTACCGTCGTTCCCGGTGCATGCGCGTTCGTTTCCGCGTTGGTTTTAGCGGGGCTGGACAGTTCTAGGTTTTGTTTTTTAGGCTTTTTACCGCAAAAGGCGGGGGAAAGAAAGGAATTTTTGCAAAGATATAAAGACTTGGATTTAACCCTTATTTTTTATTCTGCTCCGCACGACGTGCAAAAAGACATAAAGAGTATATATGAAGTTTATGGAGATAGACGAGCGGTTGCAGTTAAAGAGATAACTAAGCTTTATGAAAGAGTGGAGCGCTTTAATTTAAAAGATGGTTTAAGCTTGCCGCCTAAAGGTGAATACGTGCTTTTAGTTGAGGGAGGAGCAAAACAAAACGCTAATTTACTGCTTTCAGAAAAAGAGCACGTTGATTTATATCTAAGTCAAGGCATGGACAAAAAAGAAGCGTTAAAACAGGTCGCAAAAGAAAGAGGAGTGTCTAAATCCTCTCTCTATAAATATACATTAACAGACTAAAAAGGAGAGAAAATGGAACAAGTTATAAATTATACGTTTAACGGTGCAGAAGTTACGGTGATAAGACCGGAAAATCCAAACGGGGAATGGGTTTGGAAAACTGAATTCTTTACCGCGTTTGACAAGGCTGAAGTTGACCTTTTAAAATTGGGGTACACCAGGGTAAACTATAAAATCAGCGATATGTACGGCTGTTATAAGTCAATAAGGTTAATGCATCAATTTTACTTGCATATAATAAAAGAGTTTAACCTTAATGAAAAGTGTCATCTATTCGGATTTAGCCGTGGTGGTCTTTATGCGTTCAACTACGCTCTTTCATATCCTGAAACGGTAAAAAGCACCTATCTTGACGCGCCCGTTTTGGATTTAAAGACTTGGCCGAGAAAAAATATTTGGCCCAAAGAATTTGGCGAGATGCTTGCTTGTTATAATTTTGACGAGCAAACGCTATTAACTTTTAACGATAACCCTGTCGACAACTTAAAAGAGTATTTTGCGCATAAAATTCCTACACTTTTAATCGCGGGCGACGAGGACGACGTAGTCCCGCTTGCTCAAAACGGTCAAAAAGTTATTAATTATTGCAAAGAAAACGATATAGAGCTAGAAAATTATATTAAAAAGGGTTGTGGACATCACCCTCACTCACTTGAAGACGACACAGCACCTATTATAAAATTCGTGCAAAGGAATTCTTAATGAAAAAGGTTGCTATAATTATCGCTGACGGCAGTGAAGAATTAGAAGTAATAACGCCTCTTGATATTCTTAGGCGGGCAGAAGGGGTAAAGTGTGACTTAATATCAGTTGGTAACGGCACGGTTACCTGTTCACACGCACTTAGCATCAATGCCGATAAAACTATTGGTGAAGTAGACCTAAACTGTTACGATGCAATCGTTATTCCGGGAGGAATGCCGGGCGCGACCAATATTGCAAAAGAAGAGCGAGTTATTTTTGCGCTGAAGAGTATGCAAAAAGCGGGCAAAATAATTGCCTCTATTTGCGCGTCGCCCGCAGTGGTGCTAACAAAAAGCGGTATTTTAGAAGGGAAAAAAGCCACTTGTTATCCCGCGCCAGATTTTATATCTTTGATGGGCGAAAGTTACACGGGCGCAGACGTTGAGGTGTCGGATAACTTGATTACGGCAAACGGGCCGAAGTCCGCTTTTAAATTTGCGCTAGAAATTTGCAAGGCATTGAAAGTGCAACCCAAAGTATGATAGCTAAAAACTTGACAAATATTGTTAAAGTTTGGTAATATTATTCCAGTGAGGGAGTAGTTTGCGCTTAAGCGTAGTAAGTCAACATCACGACCTAAAACTAGGTATGGCTTGCTTTAAATAACAAGACTCATGTGCTTATTTTGTGCGTGGGTAAAAATGAATGGATTTACCCAAAGTATTTTTAATCGTACTTTGGGTATATTTATATAATATTAATAAGGAGAATTAAATGAAAGCACATTCGACAGAGAGCATGGAAGTGTTAAAAGAGCTTGGCTGTGATTTAACTAAGGGGCTAAGTTTACAAGAAGTGTCCCAGCGAAGGGTTAAGTACGGTCAAAATAAATTGCAAGAAAAAAAGAAAAAGACTAATTTTCAACGATTTTTCGAACAATTTAAAGACGTAATGATTATTATTCTTTTAGTGGCGGCGGGGATTTCTTTAGGCGTCGCTATTTACGAGGGTTTAACTCATGGATTCGACCTTGTTGAACTGATAGAGCCATTTTTAATTTTTGCAATAGTATTAATTAACGCGATAATGGGTGTGGTGCAAGAAAGTAAAGCGGAAAAAGCGTTAGACGCACTTAAAAATATGTCCGCACCGCACGCAAGAGTAATTCGCGACGGAGTGGAAAAGATAATCATGTCCTCTGAGCTGGTGCCTGGCGATATTATTAAACTTGAGGCGGGTGATTTTGTTCCTGCGGATGCAAGACTTATTAAAAGCGTGAATTTAAAGTCGGAAGAATCTGCGCTTACAGGGGAATCCGTTCCGTCAGAAAAGTTTGCGGACGTTCTGGTAAAGGAAAACGCGCCTATCGGGGATAGAACGAATATGGTTTTTTCGGGCTGTTCAATCACTTACGGAACTGCCATCGCGGTTGTGACGGCGACGGGAATGGATACCGAAATGGGTAAAATTGCAGGCATACTCGCAAACGAAGAAGAAACTAAAACGCCCTTACAACAAAAGCTTGCAAAACTTGGAAGCGTGCTAGGCTTTTTAGTGCTCGGTATATGTTTAGTAATGTTTTTAGTGCAAATTATCAGAGACGGCTTTGCATTTGACAACGTAATCAGCTCGTTTATGTCGGCAATTTCATTAGCGGTATCGGCAATACCAGAGGGGCTACCAGCGGTTGTCACAATCGTCTTATCAATTGGCGTTCAAAGAATGGTTAAGAGAAACGCAATAATTAGACGGCTTCCCGCTGTAGAAACGCTAGGAAGCGCATCGGTTATTTGTTCGGATAAAACGGGAACGCTGACGCAAAACAGAATGACGCTTGTTAAGACTTACGTTGATGGTGGCGAGATTATTGACTTTGACGGCAAAGCCGACGGGGAGACATACAAAATGCTTTGCTACGGCAGTCTTTGTTCTGACGGGAAAGTAGTATTTGAGGACGGTGCGGAAAAGCATATCGGCGACCCGACCGAAACGGCAATCGTTCTTGCGGCGCATAAATCGGGTGGAATTCAAGAACAATTAAATGAAAACAGTCCGAGAGTGGCAGAGCTCCCCTTTGACTCGGATAGAAAGCTTATGACAACCGTAAACATTATAGACGGAAAGCCGATTGCAATCGTAAAGGGCGCGTTTGACGTTATTGCCAATAGAACGGTTAAAGGCGACGTGGAAAAAGCAAGAACTGCTTGCGACCAAATGAGCTCTTCTGCGCTCCGTGTTTTGGCAATCGCTTATAAAGAGCTAGATAAAATTCCTGAAAAACCTTCGTTTGAAGAATTGGAAAACGGGCTTACTTTTATTGGGCTCGTGGGGATGATAGACCCGCCGAGACCTGAATGTAAAGTGGCGGTAGCGACCTGCCGTCAAGCGGGAATAAAACCCGTTATGATAACGGGCGACCACATCATTACGGCAACTGCGATAGCAAAAGAGTTGGGTATTTTCGTCGAAGGCGACAAGGCAATAACCGGTTTAGAACTAGACGCAATGAGCGACGAGGAATTAGATAGAGAAGTCGTAAACATCTCGGTTTATGCGCGCGTTTCTCCTGAAAACAAGATAAGAATCGTTAAAGCGTGGCAAAAGAAAGGGCAAGTGGTGTCAATGACGGGTGACGGCGTAAACGACGCGCCCGCCCTTAAAGCTGCGGATATTGGTTGCGCAATGGGTATAACCGGTACGGACGTTGCTAAAGGCGCAGCGGATATGACGCTTACCGACGATAATTTTGCGACCATTGTAGACGCGGTTAAAGAAGGCAGAGGAATTTTTGAGAACATTAGAAAAGTTGTAGGGTTTTTGCTCTCTACCAACCTTGCAGAAGTATTAGTCGTGTTTATTTCTACCGTGATTTTAGGTTCGATTGAAGGGCTTGGAAATCCATTCGTTCCTATACAACTGCTTTGGATTAATCTAATTACCGACTCCCTCCCAGCCGTTGCACTTGGGATGGAAGCGGTTGAAAAAGATATAATGCTCCACAAACCTAAAGCTAAAAACGAGAGCTTATTTGCGCACGGTTTGGGTGTGAAAATTGGACTTAACGGAGTGCTACTTACCTTGACGACTTTAGTCGGTTATCTTCTAGGCTTCTATCTCACGGGGCGTGGAGAAATAGGGCATAAGGCAGGAAGCACGATGGCGTTTATGGTGCTTGCGATGAGCCAACTTGTTCAAGCGCTCAACATGAGGTCGTCGCGTTCGCTATTTAGAATTGGATTTTTCTCAAATAAAACAATGAATATTTCCCTTTTAGTGTGCACGGCACTTACTGCGTTCGTGCTTTTCGTTCCCGGTGTAGTAACCGTTTTTAGTATGACAATTTTGTCTTGGTGGATGTACTTAATTGGCTTAGGTCTTTCCATTATACCGATTATCGTGCTAGAAATCGCAAAAGCAGTCGGGTTTATAAAATCGCACGCGCACGAATAATACGCGTAATTATTATCTTGATATTAATTAAAAAGCATCAAACAAACTTGTTTGATGCTTTTTTGTTTATGATAAATATTTTACGCTAAGATAGAAATGGAAACAATACAATAAATAACGAGGGTTAAAACGTCAACGATGGTTGTCATAAACGGGCTTGCGACGACGGCAGGGTCAAGTTTACATTTTTTAGCGATAAGCGGTAAAATACAGCCGACAAGTTTTGCCATCATGATTGCAAGCAGTAAAACGACTGAAACGATAAACGCGACGTTAATGGTTACTTGGTTATATAAACTGTCGATTAGCCAAAGCTTTAAAAAACATGCAATCGAAACGGTGAGTCCCAGCACGAAAGACGCGCCAAGTTCTTTTAGTATAACTTTTAGTACGTTCTTAAACTCTACTTCGCCTAGTGCTAAGGCACGAATAACTGTAACCGAAGTTTGGTTTCCCGCATTACCCGCCGTACCCATCAGCATGGGAACGAAAGCGTAAAGCACTCCGTTTGCGACAAGTGCAAGGTTTTGTTCGTAATAAGAGAGTATCATGCTTGTAAAAGTCGCGGAAATCATAAGTAACAACAGCCACGGCACTCTTGCTTTCCAAATGCTCCAAATAGATTGTTTTAAGTATGGCTTTTCAGTCGGGAGCATAGCCGCCATTTTTTGAATATCTTCAGTCGCTTCTTCTTGAATAACGTCGACAGCGTCGTCAATGGTAACGATACCGACTAGACAGCCTTCCTTATCAATAACTGGCATGGCGATAAAGTCGTATTTTGAAAACTTTAATGCAACCTGCTCTTTATCTTCTAATGTGTTTAATGTAATTACGTTAGAATCCATAATGTCCGCAATCAACTCGTTTTTGTCGGCGAGTAATAAATCTCTAACGGTGACCACGCCTAAAAGATGTTTTTTTCTATCGGTAACGTAGCAAGTGTAAATTGTTTCTTTATTAACGCCTGTTCTCCTAATTCTTTCGAACGCACTTTCAACCGACATGGACGCGGAAAGCGAAACGTATTCGGTAGTCATGATTGAACCGGCAGAGTCGTCGGGATAAACTAACAGTTCGTTTATTTGCTTGCGGTTTTCGGGGTCTGAGTTTTTAAGAATTCTTTTAACCACGTTAGCGGGCATTTCCTCAATAATATCAACCGTGTCGTCGAGGAACATGTCGTCAATAACCGCCTTAAGCTCCTTATCGGTAAAAGCTTTAATAAATCGCTCTTGAGTATCGGTATCCGTTTCGATAAAAACGTCGCTGGCAAGTTCTTTAGGGAGGAGCCTGAAAAACATAAGTTGCTCTTTATCATTTAAATTGTTTTCCATAAATTGAGCAATGTCCGCTGGCTCCAAGTCTAGCAAAACAATTCTTAAATCTGCAAACTTACGCGTTTCAAAACAAAAAGAAAGTTTTTCAAAAACCGTTTGTAATTCTTTATTCATGAACGCCTCCTATAAAGATTTTAAAAACAAAAAATCCTGCTAAAATATTGGCAGGAAAAACTACACCGAAAATTTCGGGCAACCATTCTGGCTTTAGCACCGTAGGGCGATGTAACTGCATTAAATCACGCCTTGTTTTCGACGTGGTTTGTTCAACCAACTCATAGTGTCTCCACTATTTTGCGGCAGCAGTCCGTATCCCTAGGGTAGCCTTACCTACCGGTCCGTTTTAAGCTTTTATAAACCTAAAACCTATATGCTTAAACTTTTTACATTTTTAGTTTACTCTTATACTTTAATAAAGTCAATCGTTTATAAAGAAAATTTTTCAAATAATTTTATTCGGGCAAATCTTCTCCGTCAATTCTAGTGTCGTATGCGATTGAGGGATTGTTTTTTCTTAGACAATTTATAAAATCGTCATATTCAGCTGGAGCAATAACTATAACCGTGTATTTGGCGTCCTTAAAGTAAACGACAAGCTTATCGCTCTTTTTAAAATGAATTATCGATTGAATATCGCTTAGCGGTGTCTTGTTTGCTAAAAGCCCAAAATACTGAATTAAGTTTCCATCTTTAACTACGTATCTGCCATAAACCATAACGCTGACGACAAACACGAATAAAAGAGTGGTTAAAAGTATTATCAATGAATATGCTACTACTTTAAGCACACCTTCATTTAAAAAGGTGACTAAATTTAATACGTTCCATCCAACGCCCAAAGCCGATAAAAGGAGGGCGATTATTAAAAGCACCCACACGCTTTTTGAATAACGAAATCTAAAACCGTTCATTTTCGCTCCTTATTAATACTATGATAATATTTTATTACAGTTTTAACCAAAAATCAAGAGGGAATTTTAATTTTTTTGACTTTACTTGGGGATTTATTTTACTTGCTAAAAATCTTTATTTATTGTATAATACTTTCATTCATAACTTATGGAGAAAAATATGATTAAACTTATTCAAAAAGGCGTATATTTCAAAGACGGCAAGCTTGTTAAGGCAAAAAGCGTTGACGCGGAGGCTAAAAAGGGCACTATTGCCTATAAGATTTTGTCTGCGCACAACCTTTCTAATAACGATGAAAAACTAAACATAAAATTTGATGAAATTACTTCACACGACATAACGTACGTTGGGATAATTCAAACGGCAAAGGCTAGTGGCTTAACCGAATTTCCCATTCCGTACACTTTAACCAATTGTCACAATTCGCTTTGTGCGGTTGGTGGGACTATTAACGAGGACGACCACGTTTTTGGGCTTTCCGCAGCAAAGAAGTACGGCGGGGCGTTCGTTCCTCCGCACTTAGCTGTCATACACCAATATATGCGCGAAATGCGTGCGTTCTCAGGCGCGATGATTTTAGGTTCTGACAGTCACACTCGTTACGGTGCGCTCGGCACGGTTGCAATAGGAGAGGGCGGACCGGAATTAGTTAAGCAATTATTAAACAGAACCTATGACGTGGATATGCCGGAAATTGTTGCGGTAAATCTTAAAGGCAGATTAAGAAAGGGTGTAGGCCCACACGACGTCGCGCTTGCGTTAGTTAAAGCGACCTTTAAAAACGGTTTTGTTAAAAACAGGATTTTAGAATTTGTAGGTAACGGCATAAAAACCCTATCAATGGATTTTAGAAACGGCATTGACGTTATGACGACTGAAACTACTTGCCTTTCATCTGTTTGGGTTACTGACGAAAAGACTAGAAAATATTATTTAGACCACGGCAGGGCGGACGCTTATAAGCAATTAAACCCCGAAAACGGCGCGTACTATGATAGAGGAATAGTAATAGACCTTTCTAAAATAGAGCCAATGATAGCGCTTCCCTTCCACCCCTCTAATGCGTACACTATTAAAGACTTCTTGTCTCGTCCTTACGAGCTTTTAAAAGAGGCTGAAGAGGCTGGGCAAAAGCTCTTACCGGCGGGTAAAGGGGAGTTTAAGCTTACCGATAAAATAAGAGACGGTAAAGTTTACGTTGAACAAGGTGTCATTGCGGGCTGTGCCGGTGGCATGTATGAAAATATTGCAGAGGCTAGTGAGATTTTAAAAGATACGCCTATTAACAACAGCGATTTTACTTTAGACGTCTATCCGTCCAGCCAACCGGTGTATAAGGGCTTAGTTGAGGGTGGTTATATTGGGAAGTTAATGGAAAATGGGGCTATTATAAAAACAGCTTTCTGTGGACCTTGCTTTGGAGCGGGGGACGTTCCGCAAAACAATGGTCTTTCCATTCGTCACACTACCAGAAACTTTGAATCAAGAGAGGGTAGCAAGCCTGCAAACGGTCAACTTTCCGCCGTTGCACTCATGGATGCAAGAAGTATTGCTGCCACCGCTAAAAACGGCGGGGCTATAACCTCTGCTATGGATGAAGAATATTCTAATAAAATTAAAAAATACCGCTTTAATAGTAAAATATATCAAGCAAGAGTATTCGATTCTGTTAAAAAGGCAAACAAGGAAAGCGGGTTGGTTTACGGACCGAATATTGCCGACTGGCCAAAAATGCAACCGCTTAAAGAAAACCTGCTCTTAAAGGTTGTTTCCGTACTTAACGACGCTGTCACCACGACTGACGAGCTTATTCCGTCGGGGGAAACTTCGTCTTACCGTTCAAACCCGTTAAAACTTGCTGAGTTTGCTCTATCAAGAAAAGACCCCGAATACGTAAGGAGGGCAAAAGCTGTGCGCGACGGTGAATTCCCGAAAGAACTCGGCTTTGACCAAAATAATACGACTTACGGCAGTGTGGTTTGTTCTATAAAGCCGGGCGACGGCTCTGCAAGAGAACAGGCGGCATCTTGCCAAAGGGTGCTTGGTGGTGTAGCAAACATAGCAAAAGAGTACGCAACTAAGCGTTATAGAAGTAACCTTATCAACTGGGGCATGCTCCCGCTACTTGCCGACAAGAACGATTTTGAGATTGGAGATTACGTTTATATTGAAAACGCTAAAGACGCAATCGAAAAGGGCGCAAAAGAATTTAAGGCAAAAGTCATAGGCGCAAACACTCGTGAAATCACGTTAAAAATGGACGCATTGACCGACGCGGAAAAACAAATTATACTTAAAGGTTGCTTAATTAACTATTATAAAAACTGATAAAGTCAACTGTATAAAACACTGCACCGAACGAATTGTTCGGTGCTTTTTTCGACCTTTTTTGCATATATTTTATAAAGTTATTTTACTTTTTAATAAAACGGTTATTAAAAGGAGAGAGTATGAACTTTATAGAAAACGTATTTAGTTGTTTTAGTGAAAGTGAACTTCCCAAAGCCCCGACGTTTAGAGCCGTACTTTTAGGGGAAACGGCGGGATATTTTGAGTGCGTTAAATCCATAGCGCATTATACAGAAGAGGAAATTGCAATTTCAGTAAAAAACGGTGGGGTTATAATTCGCGGGGAGGGACTATACGTTAAAAAATACTGTGCGGGGGATTTAGTGGTTTGCGGGAAAATAAAATCGTTAGAACGTGTCTAAAATCTGTATTCACTAAGTATGAAATAATAGGGCTTAATCTAGACAAGTTTATCAACACACTAAAAAAGAGGGGCGTTGAGCTTTACAACGTTAAAAAATACGGCAATAAACGGCTACTCGTGTCGATAAAGTTTTCCGATAACCAAAAATTTTTTGCAATCGCTAAAGAATTATGTTATAATATAAAAAAGCTGGGTGATTGTGGAAAGGGGTATCCTATACTTTCGCTCTATCGAAATATTGGAATTGTACTCGGAGTTTTATTGTCGGCGCTTATTATTGCCTTTGCAAACGATTATTTTTTTTCGTTTGAGTTTACAGGTACGGGAAGTGTGTGTGCGCGCGAAATAAAAGAGTATCTTTATTCGCGGGGGATAACAGAGTTTTGTCGGTTTTCAGATATTGATATAGAGGAGCTAGAGGACGGCATTTTATCTTGTAACGAGCACTTGTCTTTTGTTTCGGTTAATAAACGCGGGAATAGACTGATAATTGAGTCCGCGCTGTCAACAGAAGAAGTGAAAACTCTAGACGGAAACGTGACTGCGCTTTATGCTGACCGAGAGGGAGTCGTTGAAAACGTTAAGGTTTATAGGGGAACGGCAATGGTCGAGGTTGGAAAAACTGTAAAGGCTGGCGAACTTTTAGTTGACGGATATGCAACCATTAAAGAGCAGACGGTTAAAATAAACGTTTTAGCGTCGGTTACGTTAGTCTGTAACGACCAGTTTATCTATCGCTCTAAAGAGCAAGGCGAAGAAGAAAAAGCTATTCTTTTGGCAGAGGCGTTGTATTCTGATAAACAACCGATAAATTTTTCAGCAATATACTCCGAGGAAAACGGAGAATTTGTATATATAGTTTTTGTAAGTTACAAACACGTTTTAACGGTTGGATAAAATATTAATAAAGGGATAAATTATGAAAAAGCAAAAATCAAAAAAAATATTGCCGTGGGTAACTAAAGACATAGTGCTAAACGCTGTCGTATACGTGCTTAATCTAATATTTATACTGTTTTTATTTATCGGTGCAATATACATTAACTCAATATCTAGCGGAATGAAGTATGAATCTTGGTTAACTGATTCGTCGAACTTTATTCATTTCTTTATATTGTTGGTACTGTTGGTTGCGTTAATGGCAGGGTATTTTTTCTTTGAGGATAGAGATTTTCTTAAAAATCCTGTCAATTCTGAAATGATTTTTTTAATTATAGAGATATCGCTTTTGATTTGTCACGTTAGTGGAAACTATCTAAACTTTTACGTTCGTCCACTTGCACTTGCAACCTTGCTAACGTTATTTTTGACAGATAAGAAAAAAGCAGTATTTATAAGCATGATATACTGTCTTTTGACCTTTTTGTTTGACTCTCTGGGCAGTGCGGAAATATCTATAGGCGAATATCCCGTAATGCTAATGGGCTTTGCGTCAAGTATTTTAACGGTATTTATTTTAGAAAACGTATACTCAAGAATAAAATTGTTATTAATGAGTTTGTTGTTATCTGTTCCAGCCGTAATTTGCGTTGGAATGATGTTAATTAATACTTCAAATTCTGGCTGGCTGACCGATTTAATCTTCAGTGCGTGCTCAGGACCTTTTACAGTTTCTGCGTTCATAATTTTACTGCCACTTTTTGAAACGATGTTTACAAAGGTATCTAAGTTTAAGCTAGCTGAACTTACCGACCACAAGGCAAAGCTAATCAGAAAAATGATTACGACGGCTCCCGGCACGTTTAATCACGCGATAGTTGTTTCTAATATAGCTGAAGCGTGTGCAATTGCCATTAACGAGGATGCGCTTTTAGCTAGAACGTGCGCGTATTATCACGACGTAGGAAAGCTTCGCCGTCCAGAGTTTTTTAAGGAAAATCAAGCGGACGGAATAAACCCGCACGACGATTTGACACCCGAACTTTCAGCAAATATTATAAAATCACATACGCAAGACGGATACAATTTAATAATGAAAAACCGCTTGCCTAAAGAGATAGCGGACGTTTGCAGAGAGCATCACGGCACCTTGCCTATTCTATACTTTTACGGGAAGGCGCAAAAGTTTACCGACGGGGAAGTCGATATTGCGCAGTATTGTTATGCAGGGCCTAAACCGCAGACTAAAATTGCCGCAATCATTATGATAGCCGACGGGTGCGAGGCGGCGGCAAGGTCACTTCAAGACCGTTCTAGAGAGAACGTTAAACAAGTGGTTAGAAAAATCGTAAACGAGAGAATGGAGCTCGGTCAGTTCGAAGATTGCGAAATTACCTTAAAAGAGCTTAATATAATTATTCATACGGTAGTAAATAATTTAACCGGTATATATCACAGCAGAATAGAGTATCCGAAAGTAAACCTTGACGGAATAGATTTACAATAAAAGAGGAAATTATGGGAAAATTAAAGATTGAATGTTTTGATAAAAAAATCAAGCTTAGAAAACTTGCAAAAGCCGTTTATAAAACGCTAGGACAAACGTCTTATTTAAAAGTAGAATTGGTTTTTAAAGACGGGGAGAGCATGACGTCGCTTAACCGCGCTACTAGGGGTGTAGATAGTATGACAGACGTATTGTCATATCCTAGCTTAGACGGAATAAAGAGAAAAATATTAGTTCGCGATGATTGCCCAACCGAACTTGAGGGAAGATATATCTTTTTGGGTTCAATAGTTTTGTGCGATGAAAAAATTCGCGCGCAAGCACAAGAGTTTGGGCATAGTGAAGAGGACGAAAGAGATTATTTGATAATTCACGGACTATTGCATTTATTCGGTTACGACCACATGACCGAAACCGATAAAAAAGAAATGCGGGATATGGAGAAAGCCGTTTTGTTTTTATTTAAGGGAGTAAAAGACGAATGAAAAGCGGATTTGTTGCTGTAGTTGGCAGAGCTAACGCTGGGAAAAGCACGCTTATAAACGTTATGGTTGGAGAAAAGGTCGCTATAGTTTCTCCAAAACCGCAAACGACAAGGGATAGGATATTGGGCGTACTTACCACAGAGGACTATCAAATAGCGTTCATTGATACACCAGGCATATATAAAGCTGATAATCTCTTAAATTCCGTTATGCAAAAGACCACTAACGATTCTGTTGCCGACGTGGACGCGTTGCTTTTTGTTATGGATGCGCACGAGGGGATAAGCGATGCGGATAGAGAACTTCTTAAAAAGTATTTAAACCTTAAAATCCCGACTGTATTAGCACTTACTAAAACCGATATTATGCCCGAAAGTTTGCTTATTAGCGAGCTTAAAGAGCTTGGCGAAGAAAAGGTTGATATTGTGCCCGTTTCCGCAAGAAAAAATAAAAACGTTAAAGAACTTATAAAAGTTTTGCTTAAGTTTTTGCCAGAGGGCGAAAAACTTTTTGAACAAGACATAGTTTCAGACCGCTCGGAAAAGTTTATGGTCTCTGAAATAATGCGCGAAAAAATCCTCCTTAAATTTGATAAGGAGATTCCTCACGGAATCGCCATCATAATCAATAAATTCCAGCTTATGGAGGGTGGGAGAACGTACGAGATTAACCTTGACATCGTGTGCGAAAAGGCAAACCATAAAGCAATATTGATTGGAAAGGGCGGTAAAGCCATAAAAGAAGTCTCCTCTTTTGCCCGTCAAGACATGGAAAGGTTTTTAGGCAAAAAAGTTTTTTTAACCACTTACGTAAAGGTTAAAGAAGACTGGAGGAATAGTGCGCAACTTATGAAACAATACGGATACGAAGGCGTATAAACTTCGCAATACTCTAAATCCTGCGTTTTTACTTGGTTACATACGGACGTATGCGCCCTGCGTAAAATACTCGCATTTAACGTCTTGCTCGTTTCTCCGCCTTCTTCACAAAAAGCACTAAACTTCGCATCTCTGTGTTACGCTCCGTGTTTCTCTGGTTGTGTACAAAAGTACACGCCCTATCGAAATACTCGCGTGCCTTGACCTGCTCGTTTCTACACTTTCATAGCGGGTCTGCACATTAGTCTTGTCTAACTCGTTTTTAAGCCTTCTTGGCGATGTATTAAAAATTAAAAACTTAACATACTACCCGAAAGGGGGGCGTATGGAGAAAAAGAATAGCAATAAACACAGCCCGATTGATTCGGCGTGGGAAATGTTTGAAAAAACCGGTGACGTTTCATATTATCTATTATATAAACGCTTGACTGGCGAGGATTAAAAAATGGAAGAAAAATTAAGCGGAATCGTTTTAGGGAGTGTGTCCTTTTCAGAAAACGATAAAATACTTAGTATTTTCACCCTTGAAAAGGGTGTAATTTCCGCTAAGATAAAAGGTGTTAAAAAGGCGGGGGCAAAACTAAAATTTGCGTCAGAGCCTTTTTGTTTTGTTGAATACATATTATCTAAAAAGGGGAATTTTAACACGGTAATCGGCGCGAGTTTAATAGACAGCTTTTACCCGATTAGAGAGGATATTATAAAATATTTTTGTGCGGGAGCGGTTGTTGAGTTTGTGAAAAAGTTTTATCGCGAGGACATCGTTTCAGCGGAAACTTTTTTAGAATGCTTAAACGCGCTTAAAGGGATAGCGTATGGGGAGAAAAATCCCAAAGAGGTGCTAGTTAAGTTTTTACTTTTAGCATTAGAAACAGCGGGATATGCGCTTACGGAAAAGTGCTGTTATAACTGTCTAAAAGATATAAAAGAGAGGGTGTTTTTCGATTACCGACGAGGCGCGTTTTTCTGCGCGGAATGTTTTGACGGTGTGGGCAGGGAAATCAATTTAATAACCTATCAAACTATAAAAAATATAAAGCAAAATGATGAAAAGATAAGCGAACAAGGGTTAAATAAAGCGTTAAGGCTCTTTGATTATTATTTAGAAAATAAAACAGAAGAAAGTATAATTTCGCTAAAAGAATTGATAAAAATTTGCACCTAACATTATATTTATTTAAAAAGCGGTCAATATCTGTTGAAAAATTTTTGAGTTTGTAGTAAAATAGATGGGTCATAAGAAATGAGATAAAAATCTAACGTATAAAACTATTTGGAGGAAAAATAAATGAAGTATGTTTATTTGTTCAGCGAAGGCGACGCTTCAATGCGTGAACTTCTTGGTGGTAAAGGTGCAAACCTTGCGGAAATGACCAAAATTGGTTTACCCGTTCCACAGGGCTTTACTATCAGTACTGAAGCCTGCACGAAATATTATGAGGACGGAAAACAAATTAACGATTCTATAATGGCAGAAATTATGGAAAATATCGAAAAGATGGAAAAAATCACTGGCAAGAAGTTTGGTGATTTAGAAAACCCGTTACTCGTATCTGTTCGTTCTGGTGCAAGAGCATCTATGCCGGGCATGATGGACACCATATTAAACCTTGGCTTAAATGAACAAGTTGTTGAAACCATTGCAGAAAAGAGTGGCAATGCTAGATGGGCTTACGACTGTTACAGAAGATTTATTCAAATGTATTCAGACGTAGTTATGGAAGTTGGTAAGAAATATTTCGAACAACTCATCGATAAAATGAAAGAAGAAAAGGGTGTTCAACTTGACGTTGAACTTACCGCTGACGACCTTAAAGAACTTGCAAACCAATTTAAGGCAGAATATAAAGAAAAAATCGGCAGTGACTTCCCGTCAGACCCGAAAGAACAACTTATCCGTGCTGTTAAAGCGGTGTTCCGTTCATGGGACAACCCCCGTGCGAACGTTTATCGTCGTGATAACGATATTCCATATAGCTGGGGTACTGCCGTTAACGTACAGGCTATGGCTTTCGGTAATATGGGAGACGATTGTGGTACCGGCGTTGCGTTTACTCGTGACCCTGCTACTGGTGAAAAGAAACTTATGGGTGAATTCTTGACCAACGCACAAGGTGAAGACGTTGTTGCAGGCGTTCGTACACCTATGCCTATTGCTCAAATGGCTGAAAAATTCCCCGAAGCTTTCAAACAGTTCGAACAAGTATGTAAAATTCTTGAAGACCACTATAGAGATATGCAAGATATGGAATTTACCGTTGAACACGGCAAACTCTATATGCTTCAAACTAGAAATGGTAAGAGAACGGCTGCCGCTGCGTTGAAAATCGCATGTGATTTAGTTGACGAAGGCATGATTGACGAAAAGCAAGCAGTTCTTATGATTGACCCCAGAAACCTCGATACGCTTTTACACCCGCAATTTGATGCAAAGGCAATTAAGAGTGCTAAGCCTGCGGCAAGAGCTCTCGGTGCATCTCCTGGTGCAGCTTGTGGTAAAATCGTATTTACCGCAGAGGACGCTAAAAAATGGAAAGAAAGAGGCGAAAAGGTTGTTTTAGTTCGTCTTGAAACTTCTCCTGAAGATATTGAAGGTATGAAAGCATCACAAGGTATCTTGACCGCACGTGGCGGTATGACTTCACACGCAGCAGTTGTTGCGCGTGGTATGGGTACTTGTTGTGTTTCAGGTTGCTCGGCAATCACCAACTTTGACGAAGACAGCAAAACTTTCGACCTTGCTGGAAAGACTTATAAAGAGGGCGACGTTATTTCTATCGACGGTTCAACCGGTAACATTTACGACGGAGCAATTCCTACTGTTGACGCAACTATTTCAGGCGACTTTGGTAGAATTATGGCTTGGGCTGATAAATATCGCGTGCTCGGTGTTCGTACTAATGCGGATACGCCTAAGGACGCTGCTAAGGCTCGTGAGCTCGGTGCAGAAGGTATCGGTCTTTGCCGTACCGAACACATGTTCTTCGAAGGCAACAGAATTGACGCTTTCCGTGAAATGATTTGTTCTGACACGGTAGGAGCAAGAGAAGCTGCTCTCGAAAAAATTCTTCCTATGCAACAAGGCGATTTTGAAAAACTTTATGAAGCGCTTGAAGGTCACCCTGTTACTATCCGTTTCTTAGACCCACCGCTACATGAATTTGTACCTGTGTCTGAATACGATATTGAAACGCTTGCTAAGTCACAAGGCAAGACGGTTGCTAATATTAAAGCTATTATTTCAGCACTCCATGAATCTAACCCGATGATGGGTCACCGTGGTTGTCGTTTATCAGTAACCTATCCAGAAATTGCAAAAATGCAAACGAGAGCGGTTATCCGTGCGGCAATTAACGTAAATAAAAAGCACCCCGACTGGAATTTAGTTCCTGAAATTATGATTCCGTTAGTTGGCGAGGCTAAAGAGCTTAAGTACGTTAAGCAAATCGTAGTTGCAACAGCAGACGAAGAAATCGCTAACGCTAAGTCTGACTTAAAGTATGAAGTTGGTACAATGATTGAAATTCCTAGAGCATGTATCACTGCTGACGAAATCGCAAAAGAAGCAGAATTCTTCTGTTTCGGTACTAACGATTTAACTCAAATGACTTACGGTTTCTCTCGTGACGATGCTGGCAAGTTCCTCAGCGCATACTATGACACTAAGATTTTTGAAAACGACCCGTTCGCAAAAATTGACCAAAACGGTGTAGGCAAGCTTATGGATATGGCGGTTACGCTTGGCAGAAGTGTTCGTGCTGACATGCACTGCGGTATTTGTGGTGAACACGGTGGTGACCCCGCGTCGATCGAGTTCTGTCATAAGATAGGTCTTTCATACGTTTCTTGCTCACCTTTCCGTGTGCCGATTGCAAGACTTGCTGCCGCACAAGCTCAGCTTAAAAACCCCAGAGCGTAATAATTAATAAAAATCATTAATTAAAAATATAGCAAAACGCCACTAATGTGGCGTTTTGTGTTTTTTTGCTTGCAAATGTAAATTTTTATAGGTATAATATTATTAACTATTATAGTAAAGGTGCTTTATGTGGTATTATATTAAACAATCTTTTTTACCTTTTATTTATCTTTTATTTATGACCATGATAACGTTATCTATATTGTTAATAAACGTATCGTGGCTTGAAGTTGTTTTAAATAGTGCTTGTGTCGTGTTGTATCTTGTGGTCGTGTGCGCCGCATCGTTTAAGGACGGTGAGACGGCGTTAAAAGTCAGAGTTGCTAACGATACCGAGCGCAGAGAGATTATAAGGACGGGCGAGGATAGACCTCTTAAACTTAAGGAAGAATATAAGCCGTGGAAAGGTTTTGTTTTTGGTTTAATCGCGTGTGTACCGTTAGTAATTCTTTTAATTCTTCACGCATTGTTAACAGCAATAAACCCGCAGTTGAATTTTGCGGGTGCGATTTCTTCACTTATATACGCGCTCTTTTATTATTTCCCGCTAATGATTACCGGTGTCTCTGAAGCGTGGCACGTTTATTTTCCGCTCGTCGCTTTAGTGATAATTCCGCTAGCAACCGGCATACCGTATGTTTTAGGGGCAAGAAAGATTGAGCGTCAGCAAGAAATGATTAAAAATAAGCAACGCCAAATTTATGGAGAAAAGAATTGAGAATAGTCGGTGGCAAATATAAAGGCAGGGTTTTAGTTGGGTTTGACGGGCAGAAAATTCGTCCGACCTCCGATATGGCTAGGGAAAGCCTTTTCAATATTTTACAAGGTGTGATTTTCGGTTCGGATTTTTTAGACTTGTTTTGCGGAACGGGCGCGATGGGGATTGAGGCTCTTTCACGCGGAGCAAAATTCGTCACTTTCAATGACGCTGACAAAAATAGCCTTTATATTTTAAGAAAAAACCTTGAAAAATTAAAGGTGACTGAAAAACACGAAATAAAAAATAACGACGCACTATCTTTACTTAAGCGCGCAGATAAAAAATACGATATTATCTATATAGACCCGCCTTATAAAACTGATTTAGGGGAGAATGCGTTAAAAGTCGTCATTAATTCTCTAAATGAGGACGGCATTGTGATTTTAGAAAGTGAAACACCGTTTAACGATACGGTAGAGGGACTTAGTCAGTACGATGCGAGAAGGTACGGCAGAGTTCACTTAACGTTTTTTAAAAAAGGAGAATAGCATGAAAACTTGCGTTTTTGCAGGAACGTTCGACCCGTTTACTAAAGGGCACGAGTATATAGTGAATAAATGCCTTGATATTTTTGACAAAGTAATTATTGCGGTTGGGGTAAACGTAAATAAAGCGCCGTATTTTTCTTTGGAGCAAAGAATGACCGCGATAAATAAAATTTACGATACTGACGATAGGATAGAGGTTTGTTCTTTTTCGGGAATGCTAGTTGACTTTATGAAAGAAAAAGGGATAACCGTTACAGTGCGCGGAATTAGGAATGCGGACGATTATAAATACGAAACACAAATGGCAAACTATAATTACGATATGTATAAAGAAGTTACCACGCTTTATATACCCACGCCAAATTGTTTAGAACACGTTAGTTCGTCCGCAATGCGGAACATTTTAGGGCTTAAAGGGGATATAAAGCCGTATATTCCGTTAGCTTGTTATGAATATCTTGATAAAATTATTAAAGAGAAAATGTAGAAACAATAACACCGATTAAAAAACCGATAACCGCTGAAGTTACTTTTGAAAAGAGAAACGGGGCGGTTTTTATTTTTGCGTTTTTTAAAAAAGACAAGGATTGCGCTATGACGGATACACCTCCAAATCCGCAAATGAAAAGAGTTATGGGTAAACTTAAAAAGCAAACGCCCGATTTAGATAATTCTTTTAATCCTTGCGTACACTCGAAAAACCCAAAAACTAAGCCGTTAGACAAATTCTCGTCTTTAGTGATAATATTTAAAAATTTAACTAATGGGGCAAAGACGTTTAATTGATTCAAAACTCTAGTTAAGGTGTAAAAAATAGTAATTAATCCGCCGACGACGAGTATGGAAATAACGGCAGAATAAACGCTTTCATATAAAAGATTATCCACTTGGTTTTTTGAGATTAATAGATTTTGTTCGGTTATTTTTTCCTTTCTTTTATAAAAGGAAAAGATAAAGCCGTTAATAAATACCGCTAAGGTATGGCAAAGAAACAAAGTGATTCCAAATTTTTTGTCGTTAAACATAATACTTCCTACACTACCTATTAAAAACATGGGCGAAGAGCAAGAGCAGATTATGCTTGCGCGTACGGCTTCCGTATCGCTAAGCGCACCTTTAAGCTTTAGGTCTGCGACCATTTTCGCGCCGACAGGGTATCCGGAAACTAGGCTGATAAAGAGCGCGTATCCAACCGTTCCGTTTACCGAAAAAACTTTTTTCGTTAAGGGGGATAGGCGATAGGAAATTTTACTCGTAATAGAAAGAGATGATAAAATTGAGGTTATAAAGAAGTATGGGAAAAGAGAAGGTATCACGCACGCAACCCAAAGCTCGATTCCTTCTTTTACCGTGCTGGAAAAATTACCGAAAAAGGCGAGAATGCACGAAAAAAGTAAGCATATGAAAAAAAGGGAATATTCAAACAAAAGGTTTATTTTTTTAGTCATATAATATGTTATTATGACTTGAAAAAAAGTATGAGATGTGATAAAATATTTACATGGATTTATTTGATTTTGCAAAAGAAAAAAGTGTGACTTCTCCGCTGGCTGAACGAATGAGAGCAAGGACGCTTTCAGAGTTTTTTGGTCAAGAGCATATAGTCTCGGAAACGGGATTACTTCGCCGAGCAATAAAGCTTGACCGTTTGGGCAGTTGTATTTTTTGGGGGCCACCTGGCTGTGGAAAAACTACGCTTGCAAACGTGATTGCTAACGGAACGGATAATAATTTTGTTAAACTAAACGCTGTAAACAGTGGCGTTGCGGACGTTAAAAAGGTAGTTGAGGACGCTCAACGAGCACAAAAGATGTATGGCAAAAAGACCTATTTACTTCTCGACGAGTGCCACCGTTTCAATAAAACGCAAAGCGACAGCTTGCTACCAGCAATTGAGAATGGGGATATTATATTTATTGGCTCAACTACGGAAAATCCTTTTGCGTCAATGACGCCTGCTATCGTTTCAAGATGTAGGGTTTTTGAACTTAAACGGTTAAGCGAAGAAAATATAGTTAATGCACTTTACAAAGCTTTAAAAGACACAGAGCGAGGGCTGGGTAATTACGATATTGAAATAGAAGAAGAGGCAATAGAGCATATTGCTCGCGCGTCGGCAGGAGACCTTAGGGTTGCTTATAACGCTTTAGAGCTTGCCTGCCTCACAACTACTCCCGATGACAGTGGAAAAATCCACGTAAAATTAAAAGACGCGGAAGAAAGTATTCAGCAAAAGGCACTTTCTTTTGACGAAAATCTTTATTATGATATTTTATCGGCATTTTGCAAAAGTTTAAGGGGTTCAGATGCCAACGCTGCGCTCTACTATATGCAAAGACTTATAAAGGGCGGTTGCGACCCTTTGCTTTTAGCAAGACGGCTTGTCGTTCATTCTGCTGAGGACGTGGGCATGGCAGACCCCAACGCATTAGTTGTAGCCACAAACGCACTCTTAGCGTTTGAAAGGTTGGGGCTTCCCGAAGGACTAATTCCTTTATCAGAAGCGGTGATTTACGTTTGCGAGGCGGAGAAATCTAACAGTGTGGTTTTGGCAATGCACTCAGCCGAAGAAGATGCTGTTTTAGTTAAAGACGATAACATTCCTGCGCACTTAAAAAATTATGAGTTTGCAAGTAAGGAAGATAAGAAAAACAAGTCGCTTTATAAATATCCGCACGATTATGGTGGGTTTGTTGAACAACAATATTTGCCAGACGGGTTAAAAGATAGGGTGTATTACAGCCCGAAAGATAACGGATTTGAAAAGACCGTCAAAGAAATTAGATTAAAAAAAGGAAAAAACAAATAAGGATATATAACATGGACTACGCATTAAAACTAAGCAAAGAATTTAACGTGCGAGCTGACCACTCTGCAAACATTATCAATTTAATAGACGAAGGAAATACAATACCGTTCATAGCCCGTTATAGAAAGGAAATGACGGGGTCTTGTGATGACCAAGTTTTAAGAGAATTTTTTGACAGGTTAAAGTACTTAAGAAATCTTGAAAAAAGAAAACAAGAAATAGTTGATTCAATTACCGAGCAGGGCAAAATGACTGATGAAATTGCGTTTGCGCTTGTAAAGGCAGAAACGCTAACTGAGGCGGAAGATATTTATAGACCGTATAAACAAAAGAGAAAAACGCGTGCATCAGTAGCTGTAGAAAAAGGACTTGCTCCGCTTGCTGAATTTATTTTAGAGCAGGGCGTACAGTCAGTAATAGAAAAGGCGAAAGAGTTTATCGACCTTGATAAAGGGGTTGAAAATGAAGAGCAGGCAATTGCTGGAGCGTCTGATATTATTGCGGAAAAAGTTTCTGACGATGCGGAATTAAGAAAGACTTTGCGTAAAAAAATTACTGAAGTCGGCGAGCTTTCTTGCAAGCTTTTGGAAAATGAAAATTCAAAAACTTACGACATGTATGCTGAGTATTCGGAAAAAATTAGCAAAATTCCTTCGCACAGAATTTTGGCGGTAAACCGCGGTGAAAAGGAAGAGTGCTTAAAAGTTTCGGTTGCCGTTGATACTGATGCGTTCGTTGAAGCAATTTGTAACGTTTACGTTAAAAACGATAGCGAGAGCGGACAAATTGTTAAAAATGCGTGCGCAGATGCATATTCGCGATTGATTTTCCCATCAATTGAGAGAGAAGTTAGAAGTGATTTAACCGAAAAGGCAAGTGAACAAGCAATTAAGATGTTTGAAGTAAATCTTCGTCCATTACTTTTACAGCCACCGCTAAAAGGGAAAATTATTTTAGGACTTGACCCCGCATATAGAACGGGTTGTAAGATTGCAGTCGTTGATAGCGAGGGCAACGTTTTAGATACGGCGGTCGTTTTCCCAACCCCACCGCAAAACAAAATAGAAGAAGCAAAGGCAATTTTACTCAAATTAATAGAAAAACATAACGTTTCAGTTATTTCTATCGGAAATGGAACGGCTAGTAAGGAAAGTGAAATTTTCGTTGCGAACATGATTAAAGAAAGCGGAAAAAATATTTCTTACGCTGTGGTAAATGAAGCGGGCGCGTCCGTTTATAGCGCAAGCAAGCTAGGTGCGGAAGAATTCCCCGATTACGAGCCTGCTCAAAGAAGCGCGGTGTCAATAGCGAGAAGATTACAAGACCCGTTAGCGGAGCTTATTAAGATTGACGTTAAGTCAATCGGTGTTGGGCAGTATCAACACGATATGCCCGAAAAGAGGCTGGAGGAAGTTTTAGGCGGAGTTGTTGAAGACTGCGTTAACAGTGTTGGCGTTGACTTAAACACTGCATCTCAAAGCTTATTATCGTACGTTGCGGGGCTTAATAAAGGAATTGCAAAAGAGATAACAGAGTATAGAAAGAAAACTCCCTTTATTTGTCGTGAAGATTTATTAAAGGTTAAAAAGCTTGGAGCAAAAGCGTTCGAACAATGCGCAGGATTCTTGCGAATAGTTGGCGGAAACGTTTTAGACAACACGGGCGTTCACCCGGAAAGTTATCCTGCAGTAGAAAAACTTCTCAAAGCGGTTGGATATACCCTTGACGACGTTGCAAACGGAAAAATTGGCGATTTACTTTCAAAGATAGAACAAAAAGGCTGGGAAAAGACTGCGGAAGAATGTGGTGTTGGCGTACCAACCTTAAAGGATATTAGTGCCGAACTTCTTAAACCGGGCAGAGATATTCGTGACAGCTTGCCTAAGCCCATTTTAAGAAGTGATTTGATGGATTTATCAGACCTAAAAGAGGGCATGGAAATTAACGGAACAGTAAGAAACGTTATTGACTTTGGCGTGTTCGTGGATATAGGCGTGCACCAAGACGGACTAGTTCACATATCTCAGATTTCCGACAATTACATTAAGCACCCATCTGACGTTCTTAAGGTTGGTGACCTTGTAAAGGTTAAGGTTTTAGGTGTTGATACTGTTAAGAAAAAGATTTCACTTACAATGAAAACGGCTGAATTACCGCACGGAATCGCGGTGGCAAATCAAAAAACCGATAGAGAAAGAAAACAGGGCAAAATCAACGCAGAGAAAAAGCGCGCGGGAGAAAAGAAAGAAATGTCTAACGAAGACATGGTTGCACTTTTAATGAAAAAGTTTGGTAGATAATTATTTAACGGCGAAAAGCATCACCGCCCAAAGCAATTTGCTTTGGGCGGTGAAATTTTTATGGAACAAAGTTTTCAAAAATTATATTATCTGCAAATTTTAATGCGGTTTCCGCTTGCGCTTTATCGGTAATCGTCCATGCGAGTATGGGAAGTTTTTTCTTGCTTTTAATAGGTAAACCCTCAAAGTTATAACTTATAAAATCGGGTTTAATTAAAAAGTTTAAGGATAAATTTTTAATTATTTTTTTGACTAAAAAATTTTTATCTTTAGGCGGGGTGGAGGTGCCGAGTATTCCTCTTAAAAATTCGGGTGCAAGTTTTTTTATTTTTAGCAGATAAAGAGGATTAAAAGACTGAATGGCAAATTCCCCCTTGTAATTTTTTAAAATTTCGACTGCGCGTGAAATATAGCCACTATCAGGCTGGTCTTTAAATTCAATTAGGAGCGGTACTTTACCGTCTATTAAAGATAATACTTCTTTTAGAGTGGGTATTTTATGTTTGCTGTTTAGTAAGGTGAGTTCTTTTAATTCTGAAATTGTTTTTTCATAAACAACCCCATCTTTTTTGGTCATTCTTAAAAGGGTATCGTCGTGAAAGCATACTATTTCACCGTCTTTAGTAGAATATAAATCAATTTCAATAGCAAAACCTTTTTCTATGGCGTTTTGATATGCGGGAAGAGAATTTTCAATTATCTCCCCGCCCCACAGCCCGCGATGTGCAAGAGGAAGATTTAAAAGCCAACAACTATTATTTATTCTCATAAAACTCCGTTTTTAATTTACTTGCAAAATATTCAATAATATTATATACTATTTGTTGAAATTAGTAGTAATGATTATAACTTTAAAAGGTAATTTATGTCAATAAAAAAGGAAAACGTTAGAAATTTTTGTATAGTAGCCCATATTGACCACGGGAAGAGTACGCTTGCAGACCGACTTATGGAAAAAACCGGTCAAGTTAGCGAGCGCGACATGGAAGAGCAACTTCTTGACAGCATGGATTTAGAGCGTGAGCGCGGTATTACCATTAAACTTACACCGGTTAGAATGTTCTATAAGGCAAAAAACGGTCAAGAATACATTTTTAATTTAATCGACACTCCTGGTCACGTCGACTTTACCTATGAAGTTTCCCGCTCTCTTAAAGCGTGCGAAGGGGCTATTTTAATAGTAGATTCAACTCAAGGCGTGCAAGCGCAAACACTTGCAAACGCTTATCTTGCAATAGACAACGATTTAGAGATTATGCCGGTTATAAATAAAATTGACTTAGCGTCTGCGCGCCCGGACGAGGTGGCGACTGAAGTGGAAGAAATACTCGGCGTGGAAGCTATGAACGCGCCCAGAATTTCCGCAAAAACAGGGCTTAATGTAGAGGACGTTTTAGAGCAGGTTATAGAAAAGATTCCCGCGCCAAAAGGGGACGAAAACGCACCTTTAAAGGCACTTATTTTTGATAGTTATTACGATAACTTTAAAGGTGTAATTTGTTTTGTGCGGATTATGGACGGAACGGTCAAAGTTGGCACAAGAATTAAAACCTTCATGTCGGACAAGCAGTTTGACGTAACTGAGGTCGGTGTGTTTTCACCTAAGATGCAACCTAAAGACAGCCTGTCTGCTGGAGAGGTTGGCTATATTGCGGCAAGCATAAAAAGCATTGAAGATACTGCGGTCGGCGACACTATAACTTCGGTGGAAAATTCTGCGAAAGAGCCACTTCCTGGATATAAAAAAGCATTGCCCATGGTCTTTTCGGGCGTATTTCCACTTGACGGAAGCAAGTTTAACGACTTAAAAGACGCGCTACTAAAATTAAAACTTAACGACGCTGCGCTATCTATTGAGCCAGATAATTCCGCTGCGCTCGGCTTTGGATTTAGATGTGGGTTTTTAGGATTACTGCATATGGACGTTATTCAAGAAAGAATAGAACGCGAATTTGATTTAGAAATAATCACAACTGCGCCTTCCGTATCGTATAAGGTATATAAGACGGACGGAACGGAGCTGGTTATCGAAAACCCAACCCACTTACCGCCCGTTACTGAAATTGATTACATGGAAGAGCCTATAATCAACGCAAGTATATTAACGCCTCCAGATTTTGTTGGCCCCATTATGGAACTTTGTCAGTATAAGCGCGGAGTTTATAAAGACATGGTTTATCTCGATAAGAGCAGGGTGGAACTAAAATACACCTTGCCACTAAATGAAATTATTTACGACTTCTTTGATAGTCTAAAGTCACGCACAAAGGGGTACGCGTCCTTTGACTATGAAGTAACTGGTTATCAAAAGAGTGAACTTGTTAAGCTTGATATGCTCCTTAACGGTGATATTTGCGATGCACTCTCTATCATCGTGCATAAGGACAAGGCTTACGAGCGCGGTCGCCAAATAGCTGAAAAATTAAAAGACGTAATTCCTCGTCAAATGTTTGAAATTCCTATTCAAGCGGCGGTGGGCGGAAAGATTATCGCAAGAGAAACGGTTAAAGCGTTTAGAAAAGACGTACTTGCAAAGTGTTACGGGGGCGACGTGACCAGAAAGAAAAAACTTCTTGAAAAGCAAAAAGAGGGGAAAAAGAAAATGCGTTCTATCGGTACGGTTGAAATACCGAGCGAGGCGTTTATATCTATCCTTAAGACGGATAACGACAGGTAAAACTATGAGTGGAATTTATATACACGTACCATTTTGTAAACAAAAATGCACTTATTGCGATTTTGCGTCTTTTCCTAGAGAACTTGGCAAAGCGGAAAGTTATTTTGCGTGTTTATATCGTGAAATTGAAGGAAGGAGCAAGCAATACCCTGGCAGGGTTATTGATACTATTTATATTGGTGGCGGGACTCCGTCGGTCGTAGAGGCGAAGTTTATTGCTGGTGCAATAAGACAGGTGAAAAAATGCTTTCACGTTCGTGAAACTTGTGAAATCACCATTGAACTTAATCCTGGCACGGTAGATGAAGAAAAAATTAAAGAATATAAATCGGTGGGAATAAATCGCTTTTCAATAGGTTTGCAGACGGGTTATGACGAGCAACTTAAAAAACTCAACCGCATACATACCGCAAAAGATTTCTTAAATTGTTGTAATCTCTTAAAAGGCGAAAATATCAGTGCTGATATTTTAATAGGTTTAAGCGGGCAGACCTTAGACCAGGTTAAAAAGACGGTGGATTTAGCGATTGCTGGCGGGGTTAGTCATATTTCCGTCTACGCTTTAACACCAGAGGTCGGTACGCCAATTTATACCGATTATCTAAACGGTGAACTTCTTTCCGACGACGAAGTAGCGGATATTTACGATGGGATTAGAGCATACTTAAAAGAAAAAGGTTTTAACCGTTACGAAGTATCTAATTTCTGTTTAGACGGCTATCAATCTCGTCACAATATGAACTATTGGAAGCGCGGGGAATATATCGGCGTTGGAGTATCTGCAAGCTCGTTTATGGAAAACAGAAGATTTACAAACACTTTTAGTATCGACGAGTACATAAATGCTGTAATTTATAATAAGTCCCCTGAAATTTCTTCTGACATAATCGATGATGCGGACGCGCGATTTGAGTTTATAATGCTTGCTCTCCGTACGGAAATAGGACTTAACATAAAAGAATATAATAAAAAGTTTAATGGCGATTTTGAAAGTGAATATAAAACTGAACTAAACAAAAAGGCGCAGTTTTTAGAAAGAAATGGCGATAACTTAAAGATAAAAGAAGAGTATTTATACGTACAAAACGATATAATATTAGCCTTTATGAAAGGCTAAAAAAGGTTTATATGCATCGCATCTTTGCGTTACGCGCCGTGTTTTTCGGGTTGTGTACAAAAAGTATGCACCCTGCAAAAAAACTCGCGTGTTGACCTACTCGCATCTAACCCTTTTTGTGATGCTTTTTAATAAAGAGGGAACTCTTTTCCGAAGTCGTTCCCCCTTTAATCCCCTTTACAAACTCCTTAAAACCCCTTTCCCCTTAATCCTTAAGGGGTATTTTTATAAAAAACACGCTTGATTGCTTCAAGCGTGTTTTAATATTCTTTTCTACCTAATAAAAAATCAATATCTTCATTAAAATAGTCTGCGATTTTGCAAAGATTTGTTAAGGTTATTTCCCTTTGGCAAAGTAAATATCTTGAAATAGTTTGTTGTGGTATATCAACTTTTTTTGCAAATTCCGAAATACTCATCGTTCCTATTAAGTTTTTTAAGTTTTGCGCAAACGCAATCAAAATGTTATTTTCCATACAAATATTTTACACCAAACGGTGTATTTTATTTGACACTACACCAAATGGTGTGATAATATATTAAAAATCACTTTCGGAGGAGTTTACAAATGAAAAACATGGCAAAAAAAGGACTATTTAGTTTATTCACGATGGCAATAATGGCTATATCTTGTTTATTTTCGGGGTGTGGTACTACAACGGCAGATATAACGGCAGATTTAGATAAATTTTATAAAACAGTTGTAGATTCACAAACGTGTTTAGATATAGTTGCGGATGATATTTATAGATATTGGTATGATGCTATTTATAAAGATAAATATGGCGGTAGTATTGATTTGGCAATTGCATATGCGCAAGTTGACAACGCGGACAATTTGAAAGTAATAGAAGATAACGATATTATAATTAAAGAGCTTTATAAAAAAGTAAGAGATTCTGAATTTGAAGATGAAATTAAGGAAGTCATGTCTACCTATTCAGACTATTATGAATTTGTTGTAAATGTTAGTGGTTCGTTTAATTCCTTTTCTGCAAGCAAAGAGACTTTAAAAAAAGAGCTTGCTAGTGCATTAAAAGATTTGCAATTGGAGATGTAACGCTTTCTACAAAAAACCAAATTTAACACTAAAATGTTATCAAAAATACAATTTTCTCCGTGTTAGAATACTTTGGCACGGGGAGAAAGATGACTGTTTATATTGAGTACGTTTTAATTGATAACTTTATAATCGATTATTTGTTACTAAAAGCCACTTTTTCTACCACCGGCATTACGGTTAGAAAAGGTAGGCTTTTTCTTTGCGCGCTTTTAGGGGCGTTGGTTGCGCTTATCTATCCGCTATTTAGTAAATATTATTTTTTACAAACGGTTTTTAAAATTCTATCTGGAATGCTTATAGTTTTACTTTGCGCTAAATTTAAGACGGCAAAAACTTTTGTTATAAATGCTCTAGTGTTCTTTTCTTATACTTTTATTACAGGCGGGGCAATTATAGGGATATATAACGTTTTTGGTTTGTCTTATGAAAGCGAACTGACGGTGGCGTTTATCGTTATCCCCGTTTACTTTTTAATAAGCGGTTTTACCGCTGTTATTAAATATCTTTATAGAAGAAAATTCGTCGCGTCGCTAACCGTCAAAACAGAACTAAGCTATAACGGGAAGAAAATAACTTTAAGTGGTTTTTACGATACGGGAAACGGCGTGTTTGATGGCGACATTCCTGTTATATTTTGCGAAAAAGATACGTTTATTAATTTAATCGGTGAAGATTTTTTCGGGGGGAAATTAAAAAAAATACACGTTAGTACTGTTAGCGGGCAAGTGGAAAATTTTGCGGTTAAATTAGACCAACTAAAGATATATAATAAGGACGAGCCGAATATATATAATAACGTAACCCTATGCGCGGTAAATAAAAGCGTGGGGGAGGGGTACGAGGTTATTTTACACCCTGCGCTTATGGAGAATGGATATGAAACTGAAAATATTATTAAAACTAAAAGAATTTCTTAAAAAGCTAAGTTTATCTGAAAATCTCTTGCGATTTATTGGTGGGGGTGAAGTTTTACCCATGCCGTATACTGCCGAAGAAGAAACGCTTATGGTTGGGAGACTGTCCGACGGGGATAAGGAAGTAAAAGATAAACTTATCGAACATAATCTCCGTTTAGTGGTGTATATAGCAAGGCGATTTGAAAACACTGGAGTGGACCTTGATGACCTCGTTTCCGTGGGAACGATAGGGCTGATAAAAGCAGTAAACTCTTTTAATGCGGAGAAGAATATAAAGCTTGCTACTTACGCTTCGAGATGTATTGAAAACGAAATATTAATGCATTTAAGACGGACGGTGAAACAAAAGAGCGAAGTGTCCTTTGACGAGCCGTTGAATACTGATTGGGAGGGGAACGAGCTTATGCTTTCCGACGTAATGGGTACTGACGGCGATATGGTCTATAAAAAAATAGAAAATGGAGTGGATGCTGAACTTTTAGGGGTTGCCTTAACTAAACTTAACGACAGAGAGCGAGAGATTATGGAACTAAGATACGGACTACTAGGAGGAGAAGAGAAAACTCAGAGAGAAGTTGCGGATATGCTTGGCATCTCTCAAAGTTACATATCCCGCTTAGAGAAAAAAATAATAGTTAGATTAAAAAAAGAATTTTCAAAAATGGTATGATAATTTTCTAATTTGGCATACTAAATAAATCTTCCTTAAAAGGCAAGTACATAAAGGAGGATTTATGAACAGTAAAGTAGTAATTTGTGGAGTAAACACGGCGACGTTGCCACGACTTAGCGAGGAGGAAAGCAACGCTCTGTTAATTAGAGTTAAAGCTGGAGATGAGGGCGCAAGAAACGAATTTATCGTCGCAAATATGCGCTTAGTCTTGTCGGTTATAAAGCGTTTTCACTTAAAAAATGCTAATTCAGACGACGTTTTTCAAGCCGGCTGTATCGGACTTATTAAAGCGATAAATAACTTTGATTTAAGCTTTGGCGTAAAGTTTTCCACTTATGCAGTGCCAATGATAATAGGCGATATAAAAAGATTATTGCGTGACGGCAATAGCATGAGAGTTTCAAGAAGCATAAGAGATACTGCTTATCAGGCGTTAAAGACGAGAAGCGAGCTTGAAAAAGATGATAAGGATGCAAGCTTAGAAAGCATTGCGCAAAGTATGAACGTTGCGCTTTCCGAAGTTGTATATGCGCTTGATGCGATTTCTGATACCGTGTCTATTTACGAGCCGGTATATAATAAAGCCGGAGATGAATTACTGCTTGTCGACCAAATAGGCGACACAAAAAACACAGACGAGAGTTGGACGGAAAAAGTCGCGCTACTAAGCGCTCTCTCTTCTCTTGACGAGCGCGAAAGAAAGATTGTCTATCTAAGATATTACGAGGGAAAAACACAAACGGAAATAAGCAAAGAAGTAGGAATAAGTCAAGCGCAAGTTTCTCGATTAGAAAAAAACGCATTAAAAGAAATAAAGCAAATTATAAGAGTATAAATAACGAACGCCAAGTGTTTACTTGGCGTTCAGCGTTTCTTTAAGTTTTTCTAGTTCAAATTCAATGTTTTTAATTAATTGATTACAATTAACAATTGTCTGCTTTTGTGGCGGGGTACGAATCTCTAAATCTAAAGAGTTGCCCACTATATAATCTATAGAAACGTCAAAAAGCTTAGACAAAGAAATAAGCTGTTCTATGGACGGTTGAGTTTTGCCGTTTTCCCAATTGTTATAAGTGCCTTGACTTATAAAAAGTTTTTTCGCAACATCCCTTTGTGACCAATTATTTTCAGTCCTAAGTTCAAGTAACCTAATCATATCCGCTCCTTTTTCAATATTATATTAAATAATTTAATCGTTTTACTTGACTTATTAACAAACTTAATCTAAAATAAAACATAGATTAGAAAACTTAATCACAAAAGGAGAAGATTATATGATTTGTAGTAACTGTGGCGCAGAAAATAGTACCGAAGGTCAATTTTGTTCAAATTGTGGGAAAAGATTAGACGGGAAAAAGCCGTGCTCAAATTGTAAAAAATTGATTGAGAGCAATGCGGTGTACTGTACTTTTTGTGGTGAGAGGGTTGATGGTAAAAAGATATGTGGCAATTGCGGAAAGGAAATAGAGGGCGAATTCTGTTCATATTGCGGTTCGAATGTAAAGGAAAAGAAAAAAGAAGAGAAGAAAGAAAAGAAGTTAAAATTTGAAATTTTTAGTATTATTTCATCAAGTTGCCTATTGCTTTCAATATTTTTAATGTTTGGGCTTTTGTTTACTTTAGGAACAAATACGACGGCAATAGAAGATGGAGAAACTCTAATTAGCGTAAAAAGGGGATTTGCATTTTATTTGTTCGAAGTATATAAAAATATAAAAGACGCTAGTTTTATTGAATTATTGCCTCACATTATAGCGACGGTTGCAATATCTGGAGCTTTAATAGTTTCGTTAATCATGGGTATTATATCGGCTATAAAATTCGTCAATGCAATTGTATGTAAAAAGTCAATTTCAATCAATGCTAATTTTTTAGCTACCTTTATTTGCTATGCTTTTGCTGTAATTTCCGTATATATGTGTATTCCAACAAAAGAAATAGACTACGGAATGGGAGAATACATATTAAATATCACCATTACTGGGTGGCCAATATTTGGACTAGTCGCGTCGCTTGTTTTGGGAATAATGTCAATTACTTTGAATTTAATTGCTAAAGGAAAAAGCGCAATATCGGCAAAATTAATAACAAAACTTTCGGTGTGCCTTGTAGTATGTGTGTTAATAGTAGTGAGCTTTTTCGTTACGTACTCTCATAATTTTATTATTAATACGATAGAGTCTTTCTTGGAGGATGATAATGTAAGCGTAACCGTAGCTTCGCTTGGTATAAGGAGTGTTGTACAAGAAATTGCGGAAACGGTAAAAGAATTAAAGGGTTGGAGTGGTTATAACTTATCCTACGTTTATAATATAAATTATTTAGTTAGCGTGGCGTTCCAGTTCTTATTATTGATAACACTATTGTTTGTACTTAAAAACATGTTTAGTCAAGAAAACAGCCACGGCGCCAGCATGGCATTGAGCGCGCTTACCTTTGTGTTTGCAATCGCTAATTTGGTTTTATCTATAGTTGCTAAAAACGACTTAATGACAGTTATAGAAGTCGCTAATACCGAGGGAGCGCTTGTTGAAGTGTTTATTACAGGCGCAATTGTAGGTTTAGTATTATCCGCGTTCGTTTTCATAAGTACGATTTCTTGTCAAGTAATGGAAAATATAAAAAAAGAAATTCCCAACAACTAATAAAATATGAGCTATAAAAAAGCGCCCGAGCGGTGCTTTTTTATTTGAATATTATATTTGATAATTAAATCTTCTATACAATCTTTTACCCGCTGTTTTAAGCTATTTGTTAATTCTATTTTTCTATGCCCAAAAAATGAACAAGCTAAAATTTTCATAATATACCTTTTTTGTAATATAAATCCAAAATGTTACAATATCCGTTAATAATATTAACATAATTCGTTAAAAATTGCAAATAATATACGGAATACGAAAATAAAATAAATATATGCTTTGATAAAATAAAGTTGTTGGGTATATATGGAAAAATTAAATTTATCAAAGAAAGAAATCATAGAGAGAATTGGATATTTTAGAAATCTGAGAAATATATCTGCATATAAATTAGGTATTGAACTAGGGCATTCTAAAACTTATTTTTATAGGATTGAGAGTGGTGAGATTCAGCTTACAATTGATATGCTTTTGGACGTGTTAGATATTTTGCAAGTGACGACAACAGAATTCTTTTGTCCAATATTAAAAGAAGATGATAAAATATTGCTTGACATGATTGATAAATTGTCACCTGAAAATAAGCAAACTATAACAGATTTAATTAAAAAGTTAAAATAAACAAGTCTAATTAAGGTTTTTCATTGGCATTTAATTCATAATAAAAACACAACACCCTATATTTTGCAAGTTGCAAAATATAGGGTGTTTTCAAGTAAACTTGAAGTTTTAAATTTGTGTTAAATAGTTGTACTAATATGCTAAATGGTGTATAATAATGTCGAAATGTTTAATCTTCAGCATATTTTATATATGGTTATTTCCTTTTTAATTACCGCAGGGCTTTTAGTTTGGTGCGGATTAAAGGTAAAAGACCAGTACAAGAAAAATTCAATACTAGTTTTGTCGGCAGTTTTAACTGTCCTTATCCATTACAGTAACGTTTGGGTGGAGTTTTTCACTAGTGGGGGAACGAATACTGTTGAAGCAAACCATATTTTGCCAGTGTACCCATGTAACGTAGTTATGTGGATGCTCTTGCTTTGCGCTGTTATTAAAAACAAAACGAGCGTTATTTTTAGATTGCTTTCGGATTTTTGTTTTTTCGGCGGGATAGTTTGCGGTATAATCGGCATTATGTTTAACGCAAATTTTGATTCTACCCCTACTCTTTTAGATTATTACGTGTTAAAAGGACTACTCAGCCATTCGACAATGCTTTTCGGTTGCATATATCTAATGGTGGGCGGATACGTCAAAATCGGCGTGTTTAATGCGCTTAGTGTAACGTTTGGGCTGGGCACTTTTGTCGCTTGCGGGCTTTTTGTTAATAAGCTTTACACAATATTTAATATGACCCCGCCAGACGGAATGTTTTTATTATCCAACCCGTATTTCCCAGTTTCGCCTATGATACTTGGGATTATTGCTATAATTATTATGTTCGTTGTTTTGGCGTTGTACGAGCAACACCACTTACCCGAAGAGCAAAGATGGTATTTTAAACTGAAAAACTTATATAAAAAAGAAAAAAATACAAAGGAAAAGGAAGAAGTATGAGAGATTTGTTTTTTAAGTTGTTTGAAAGTTCACATTTTAACACGGGGATTAAAATTACCCCATTTTCCGTGTCGCATATAGTGTATATGCTTTTAATATTCGGCACGGCGTTTCTGCTTTACTTTGTTTTTAGAAAAAAAGAAACTAATACAAAAGTAAAAGTATTGCGAATTTTAGCGTATCTTCTGATATTTTCGTATTTATCAGACTTTTTTGTGCACGAATTTGTTTACACTTCAGGTTATCTTAATATGGACAAATTGCCTTTCCACGTTTGCACCGTACTTTGTCCGCTCGTTGGTATCGCCCAATTTAATAAAAATGGCAAGAAGATTATTGAGCCGATTGCAATGCTCTCTATTTTGGCACCGCTTATGTATCTTTGTTATCCCGCAAGCGTTGGTGATGGCGAGCCGTGGTGCTATCAAGCCGTGCAAACGATGTTCTATCACGGAACGCTGTTCGTTTGGGGTGTGCTCACCGTGGCGTTTGGTGAGGTTAAACCAAATATTAAAAGGTGCTACACGTCTGCAATATTGCTCGTCGGAATTACCTTGTGGGC
>JAZNMA010000161.1:0-4353 GCA_045579345.1 Christensenellaceae bacterium
ACAAGTTATAACGGCGTTCAATTTAGTTATGACGGACAAGGCAGAAGAATTGCGAAGGGCGATATTTCGTATATTTATGATAGCCAAGGCAGATTGCTCAAGCAAAGCAACGATTTGGAATTCTTCTATGACCATAGTGGCGTTTCGTCAGTAAAACACGGTGAAAATACCTATTTCTACAGAAAAGATATTCTCGGCAACGTAATCGCACTGCTTGACACAAACGGTGCAGTTGTGGTAAAATATACATATGATTCGTGGGGCAATAACGTAGTTTCAAATGCAAACAACGTAATTATTACCGACGCAAACCATATCGGCAATCTTAACCCTTTCCGTTACCGTGGCTACTATTACGATAGCGATACCAAATTGTATTATCTGAAGACGAGATATTACGATCCTGAAGCAGGAAGATTTATTTCGCAAGACGGGGTGGAATACCTTGACCCCGATACGATTAACGGTCTGAACTTGTATGCGTACTGTGTAAACAATCCTGTAATGAATGTTGACCCGAATGGTACGATTGGTCTTTTAGCTGGTATTCTTATTGGCGTATTGATTGGTGCGGTAGTAGTTGGAACAGGTGTTGCAATCTATGCGGGTGTAACGGCATATAATAACGGCGTACGCGGTTGGGATTTAGTCGGCGCAATAGCAGAAGGCTTCTTGACCGGCGCAGTTATCGGCGGTATTATAGGCGGTTTGATTGCAGCGTTTATTTATGCGGCTCCGGCGATTGGTTCATTCTTGGGTTCGTCGTTCCAAATTGGCTCGTATTTAACAGCGGCAGGGGAACTAGTTGCGGTTACAGTAACAGGTGCTCAAATCGCCGTGGCTGGATTGGCGGCTCTTGCTGGCATGGGAATTATGTTCTCAAAAAATGCTGATAGATTTGGAAAAAGCAAACTGGGGAGCAATTCTCATTATAATAAACAATTTGACGATTTTTGGAATAAATACGGCAATGGAAATAAAGATACAAGAAGAGCTTTCCACGATTTTATAACGAAAAAGGATTATGATACTTGGAAACAATTATTGGAAGCGTGGAATAAATTCATAAGTAGATGAGGTGTGTTTTAAGATGAAAGGCAATAAAATCTATGAGAAATTAAAATCGAATATTTTTAATAACTTTTTTAAGCAAATGGACTTAATTATTATTAATTGGGGAGATCCAATACAATATTCGCTGCATATTGCGAGTGCGGTTCGTGTTTGTTGTGGAGATAAAATAATTTTAAATTTATCTGATGAATTTTTAACAAAAGAAGGATTGCCTAAAGGAAAAGAAGCATATGAGCGTTTAGACACGGCGGGTTTTATTAATGATCCAGATAGCTTATTGGCTGAGAATATTGCAAGGGTCAATCAGCTTTTAAAAGGGAAGAGAGTAAAAAAAGTTGACGTGTCTAAATGGCAAGATTTGACTATAACATTTTCGGATGATATAGAAATACAAATAATGCCTGATTGTTTAGAGAAAGATTTTGAATATTATAGATTTATTGAGTTTATACCATACTATGATGACAAATTGAATGATTATAAATCAGTTCATTATGTTGTTAAAAACACACAAAGCATCCCGATGTTGACAAAAGAAAATTGAGTTGATAACTTGGGAAACGAGAAGGGCCTGATCTAAAATTGAGCCCTTCTTTGTTTACGTCTTAGAATATTCCATATTATTGCATTGCTTGACACAAGTGGCGTAATTGTCGCAAGATATCTCTATGACGCATGGGGCAATGTGTCCGTTGTAGATAATAACGGTTCGATTATCTCTGATGCAAATCATATTGGTAATCTTAATCCGTTTAGATACCGTAGCTATTATTACGATGATGAAACAAGTTTATACTATTTAAAAACCCGTTATTACGATCCTGAAATCGGCAGATTTATGACAATTGACGGTATCGAATATCTTGACCCTGAAACAATCAATGGTTTGAACCTTTATGTATACTGCGGGAATAATCCTGTGATGAACGTTGACCCGAACGGCAACGCTTGGTGGCATTGGCTCGTAGGCATTGTTTTGGTTGCAGCGACTACAGTGGTGATGGTTGCGACTGCAGGACTTGCAGCAGCAGTAATAGGTGTCGGTTCGAGTGTGGCGACGGCAATGATGGTTGGTGCAGGTGTTGCTACTGCGACAGCTGGAATAGTTAATTTAGGGATGCAAGCGTCGCAAGGCGTAGAAGAATTTAATATAGGATCTTTGATGGGAGATATGGTTTTTAGTGGCACAGTTGGTATGATTGCTGGAGGTGTTGGAGCTGCATTAGGAGTTTTCTCTACAGGCGCTAAAACTGTCACGCAATTGTTGGTTCATCGTGGGATGCAAGCAGGTGCGAATGTATTAATATCTTCGACGACATATATTGTTTCCAAGGCGATTAGAGGAGAACAAATTAGTTTATATGGCTTTACAGCTTCCGTTGTAACGGGATTTGTGTCGGGTACGTTCTTTGATACTATCGGGTGGAAATCCATTATGATGACACTTGGACTTGAGTTAAGTTCTTACGGGGAAGATTTTTTAAAAATGATAAAAAATTCTTTTAATAGATTAAATTAAAAAATGGAGGATTGTATAGTTGACATTAGAATTGTTAATAGCAATGTTTGGTTACGTGATATTAATAGTGGGCGTTAATTTAATTGATGCTATAGAAAAGTATAAAAAATGGGTTAAAAAAAATGAATTGATACTTTATTTTCCTACATGGAAAGGAACAAGAATGCCTTTAATATGGTATATTATTTGGGTATTTATTGATTGTTTAAGTTTGCCACTTTTTATATGCCTGGCGTTATATGGAAATGATGTAGGAGCATTATTGGCTTGTTTCTTGATTGTAGTGGGGTATATAATTTTAATACGTATTATTTATGCAATCGTTTTTTTAATAGTAAAAAGTTCCCTGAATAAAAAGTAATTATATTTGATGTATCCTCTGAAGATTTTTAATCTTCAGAGGACATACTTATATATTTATAATGGGATGTTAGTGAACAGCAAGGGGAGACGAAACGGAATTGAATATCTCAACCCTGAAACAATCAATGGTTTGAATCTTTACGCATACTGCGGGAATAATCCTGTGATGAACGTTGACCCGAACGGCAACGCTTGGTGGCATTGGTTATTAGGAGCTGTTGCAATTGTGGCAGTGGCAGCAATTGCCGTTGGGATCACAGCTTTGACTGGTGGTGCCGCAAGTGTCGGCTTTGCCGTGGCATTGGGTGCTTTGAAGGGCGCAGCTATTGGTATAGGCATTGGTGCTGTAGCGGGTACTGCTGTTGGGGCAATAGCAGGTGGTATATATTCCGTAGCGACTGGCGCTGATTTTTGGTCGAGTGTAGGCACTGGTGCACTTTGGGGATTAGGAGTAGGCGCTTTTGCTGGAGCTGCGATAGGTGCTATTGCTGGTGGTATATCAGGGGCTAATGGTTGGTATAATGCAAAGGCACTAGATTTTACACATAATGTAGAGGCGACCAAGGTTGTTTTAGGTAGAAGTGGTGTATATGAGAATGTGGCGATAAAAGAAGGAGCTACGTACTTTAAGATACCAAATAGTCAATGGGATATGCTTAGTAAAAATAGTAAAACTATATGGGGAATTAACAAGGCATTTCTAAAACAACAGATTACTGCTGGCAAGAATTTCATAATGGCTAGCAATCCTTCAACAGCAGGTGGCTATTATTTCCAAAAAGAAGTTGCTTATTTAATTAAAAAAGGAATTACGTTTTTAATAATGTGAGGTTTTTATGAATCTGGCAAAAGGAAAGTCAATATACTTTACTAATTTCGGAAGTTATAATTTTATGAAACGAAATGGGGAATATGAGCAATATAAAGCTTATTCAATTCCTTTGAAAGTAGAACAGAAGTGGAATGAGGAATTAATTGTTTTATTGACGGAAAAAATTCTTTTAGGTGATTATTTTATTCTTTGGAATTTATTACAAATGAATATTTCTGAAGATAGAAAAATTTCAATTTGTCAAAACATTTCTTCAAAGGTAGAAAAAATTTTGATGAGACAAATATTAAAAAAGCAAAAAGAATTATTTGAAAACGAACAATTTTATTTTCAAATTTTAAAGATTTTTGAAGAAAATTAAATTTAAATAGGTAATAGTAAAACAATTGGCAAAGAAGGGTCGTAAGTAAAATTACTTATGACCCTTCTATATTTAATAAAAAGTATTGGAATATGACGAATTGGGCAGTCTTAAGAAAAGTACGATAAGCGGTCCCGTTTCACAAGTTTATGATTATACTTATGAAACAAATTCCCGTCACGCATTGGAAAGTATTGCAGTTGG
>JAZNMA010000162.1:0-1557 GCA_045579345.1 Christensenellaceae bacterium
CTCTAATGAGGTGCAATAATAGAACGCATAATCGCCTATACTTGTTACGCTTGACGGGATTTCTATTGTCTCTAATGAGCCGCAATAAGAGAACGCACCGTTACCTATACTTGTTACGCTTGACGGGATTTCTATTGTAGATAATGAGCCGCAATACCAGAACGCAGAATTGCCTATACTAGTTACGCTATACGCCGTTCCTTTGCAGGTTATGCTTGACGGAATATTTGCAGTCGTTATAGATATTGGTTGCCTTGCAACTTGCGCAACACCATCTTTTATTCTATAATTTAAGCCGTCTACAGTGGTGTAAATATATCCATCATCCGCCACGTCGTTATTCTTGCAGTCCCATACTACTGGGTAATTCCAACTATTATTTGAAGAATTCCAAGAGCTATCCCAACCGCTAGGTTGCCCTACTACCTCACAATATATGGTTAATGCGTTGCAACCATAGAACGCAAAATCGCCTATACTAGTTACGCCCCCTGGGATTTCTATTGTCTCTAATGAGTAGCAATCAGAGAACGCTTGACGACCTATACTTTTTACGCTTGACGGGATTTCTATGGTCTCTAATGAGTTGCACGACAAGAATGCATAATCGCCTACACTTGTTACGCTTGACGGGATTTCTATGGTCTCTAATGAGTGGCAAGAATAGAACGCATATCTATCTATGACAGTTATCTTGCTGTTTTCTTCAAAAGTCACGTTTTTTATTGAAGAACAACGAGAAAAGGCATCTTCGCCGATAATCGTTACGCTGTTTGGAATTTTGACGCTTCTTATATACATTCCCCAAGATGACTCAACGCCATCTCCATAAATATTTAACGTGCCAATCTCCGTTACGGGAAGTCCTTTATAAGTTGACGGGATAACCACGTCTAAATCGGAAACCGTGCCAATACCTATAGCCCTATACTCTTCTTTTCCGTCTATTTTAACGTATTGCAAACTTTCTTGCTCTCCGTCTGCTTTTAGCCATTCTAAAAAGTCAGCTTCCGTGCCAGTGTTTCCCTGGTCTAGCCAAATTTCATAAGCGGATTTACCAGGTGCGCCAGCAGCGCCCGTTGCACCAGTATCGCCCTTTTGCGGCTCGCCACCACAAGCGAAAAGACCAAATGACACGCACAATGCCAAAAGTAAAGTTAGAACTAAAGATAATAATTTTTTCATTTTTTTCTCCAAATTAATAGCGATATAACGTTATCATAATTTTACTACTTTTTTATTGTATTGTCAACGCTGTTATAAAATAAAAAAGGCTTTGGGTAACCAAAGCCTTTCTTCCTTTTGCTAATTCTTATTCTTCGGAAATAGCTTCAACGGGGCAACCTTCTGCGCAAGCGCCGCAGCTCATGCAAGCTTCTGCGTCGATTACGTATTGGGTTTCACCTTCACTAATAGCTCCGCAGGGGCAAGTATCTGCACATGCTCCGCAAGAAATGCATTGATCACTGATTTTGTATGCCATTAGGGTTTACCTCCAAATTTTTCTTCTTTTTTATTGTATCACAAACTTTTTCGTTTGTAAACTACTAATCTAAA
>JAZNMA010000163.1:0-2420 GCA_045579345.1 Christensenellaceae bacterium
CTTTTGATTCTAGATTTGACGAAATTATAAAAGCACTGCCTGAGCAGTTTTTTCTAAACTGCGCAATTTTAATAGGCACAAGCATTATTATAATTTCGTTAAGTATTATTATCGCTAGCCTACTAGTTCGCAAAAAAAAGACGAAATTTAAAAAAAGTATTGACACAAAATAAAAACTGTTATATAGTTTTAATATATTAAATATATCACGGTTAATAATACCGTGATTTTTTTATAAATTTTACAAAAGGAGAAAGTTATGTTAAAGCTAAAAAAACTTTCAAGCAAAGCAATTACAACCGTAATTGCAGGTGTTTTAATCATCGCTTTACTTATCGTTGCAACCACAACGAGTGACGTTGTAAACACCTTCTGGGCGCTTCTTCCCCCGATTATCGCTATCGGCCTTGCGCTCATAACCAAAGAAGTTTACTCTTCTTTATTTATCGGTATCGTTTCCGGTGCAATTCTTGCTGCAAGATTTAACCCACTTACTACCGTAGACAACGTGGTAAGCGTTGGCTTGATTAATGCGGTTTCTAGTACGGCAGGTATTTTCGTTTTCCTTATCGAACTTGGCGTTATCGTTGCTCTCGTTAATAAAGCTGGTGGCGCAAAAGCGTTTGGTGACTGGGCTGAAAAACACGTTAAAACAAGAGTTGGCGCAGCGCTTTGCACTTTTGCTCTCGGTATTTTAATCTTTATCGACGACTACTTCAACTGTTTGACCGTTGGCTCTGTTATGCGTCCTGTAACCGACAAGCACAAAATTAGCCGTGCTAAACTTGCGTTTATTATCGACGCAACCGCTGCTCCTATCTGTATGATAGCACCTATTTCTTCTTGGGCTGCCGCTGTTGCTAAATACGCAAAAGACGGACAAGGATTAAACCTCTTTATCGCTGCAATACCGTTTAACTTCTATTCTATTTTAACTATCGTGTTCGTTCTTGCTCTTATTTTAATGAAATTTGACTTCGGTCCGATGAAAAAGCATGAATTGAATGCGTTAAACGGCGATTTATTTAGCGGTAAAAAAGTTGAAGATACTAATTATACTCCATCTGCTAAGGGCAGAGTTTTTGACCTTTTAATTCCGATTATAATTCTAATTATTACAAGCATCTTCGCACTCGTTTACGTTGGCGGTATGTTTGGCGAAACAATGTATTATAACGAAGCGGACGTAATCGCTGGTGGTGACACTTACGTTGATTATACTGGCAACTTTATCGGCGCGTTTGGTAATACTGCCGCAACGGTTGCTCTTCCTTGGGCGGGACTTATTACACTTGTAATAACCATTATATATATGTGCATTAGAAAAGTAGTTACTTTCAAAGAATCTATGGACGCTATTCCACAAGGCTTTATCGCAATGCTTCCTGCAATACTTATTCTTACCTTTGCAACGGCTCTTAAAAACGTCACAGCTCTTCTTGGCGCGGACGTTTTCGTTGGAGAATTAGTAAAAGGCGCAAGCTGGCTACAAGGCTTCTTGCCCGCAATCGTTTTCATAATTGCTTGTATCCTTTCTTTTGCAACAGGTACAAGTTGGGGTACTTTCGGTATCTTAATTCCAATCGTTGACGCAATGTTCCCAATCGGTAGCGCTATCGGTATCGTTTGTATGTCTGCTTGCCTTGCTGGTGCTGTTTGTGGTGATCATTGCTCGCCAATTTCCGACACTACTATTATGAGTAGCGCAGGTGCTGAATGCGAACACATAAACCACGTATCCACTCAAATACCTTACGCTGTGTTTATTGCAATCGTATCTTTCGTTTGCTACATTATAGCGGGATTTATCCCCAACGCACTAATAATGTTGCCGTTAAGTATCGTTATCATGCTTGGCTCATTGTTCGTTGTCAAATATCTTGTTAACAAAAACGACGCTAAAAGCAAAGTTGCAACTAACGAACAAGAATAAAAATTAAATAAAAATTTAAAGGCGGTTTGCAAATTGCAAACCTCTTTTTTTAACTTAATTGAGATTTAACTTTTGAAAATTTACTTTTTTGTTCGGAAAGAGTCTCTTCGGGTGCGCTTTCTACCTTATAGTAGCCGTGTTCTGTCATTTCAAAAAAGACTTTTATCTGGTCGTCCGCCGCCTCGTTCCAATGTTCACGAACAAGCGTTCTAAATCCGTTCGACACGCCTTCGGTCATAGCGGTTGAGTAGATTTTAACTAAACTTTTTTCTAAATTTAACATGTCTTGAAGTGAATCTTTTTCATTTAGTGTAATATCTGCTTTATAATTATTCATAATTTCTCCCCCCCCTTATAACAAATCAAAAAGTGCGTTAAAACGCTTTTCGTGATGGTCTGCAATCTTGCTAAATTCTTCAGCAAGCTGTTTATCGGTTAAAATTCTTGAATATAATCGTGCTTTTTTACAAGCAGACTCTTCCATCGT
>JAZNMA010000164.1:0-13914 GCA_045579345.1 Christensenellaceae bacterium
CGGTATTACCGGCGGCAACGGGATAAATCCTTGCGCCTGCTTCTCCTTGTACAGTAACCACCATAACGTTGTTATTTTGTTGCGGTTGCTGATATTGCATAAATTGCTGAGGCGGGGAATAACCGCCGAAATAATTAGGCATTAAATTTTCTCCTTAGTCCAACAATAGATCGGCACTTCATCGCCGCTGTCCCACGCGTCAAAATAATTTCCGTCAATTACGGTTACGACGTGTGAGCCGGTAGCAAGCAGATATTTGCCAACAGGATTGTCGATACAAAATTCTTTTATCGTGTAACAATCGGGACAACTGTCCGAAATAACAAAACGCCGATAGCCGCATTGTCTGAGATAAGCGCACCAAACATTATTGCTTGACGGCATATCGTAAAGTTCATAGCCTTTCATCGCAATGTTAAGGTATGTAGTCAACCAATCGCGCCCCGTTAATTTGCTGATAGCGCGGATAACACAATCGCCTACACGTTTGCCTGAAGGATTGGGATTAAAATAAACATAACTCATAATCGAATCATAGCAAAATTGTTTCCAATGAAACGCTACAATTTCGCTATTTTATCGTAGACTTCGGCAAGGCGGCGGCGTACAAGTGATTCGCAACAAGCCACGCGGTAAGATATTTCAAAAATCGGCAAATTTTCCAGAATGAACAGATTAAGAATTTTATTTTGAATTGGAGTAAGTTTGGCGGAATATACAAGCGCGTCATATTCTGCGCGTGAGCAACATTTCAAACGCTGACGAACAGCTTTTCTTGAGGGAATCATTTTGAATCTCTGTTTTTGAGCTGAGATAAAATTTCGCGAAGTTTATCAGGAATAGGCAAGCCGAGACGCGCGGAATTTTCTAAGATAGAAATGCCTTCATTGGACAAGTAAAAGAAAATGACGGCAGTACGGAGTAATTGCTCATCGCCTTCAATTATGAAAACGTCAATGGCATTAGCCATAGCGACAAGAATAAAGATTAAAATTTTACGAAAAATACCTTTAAATCCAATTTCACTTGAAAGTTTATGGTCTTGTACAGCACAGAACACGCCCGTAACATAATCAGCAATGGAAAAAATAATGAGTACTTCCAGCAAGCCGTCAAAGCCGCCGAGCCATTTGCTGAAAGCGGTGCCGATAATGGCAACGGCTAATCTTAATTCATTAAAACTAATCACCCGTATTTGCCCCCCTTAGCTTTATTGATGTTTTTTAATTCGCATAATCTGAAATTGTGTAAGTTATAGCCAACAGGTTCAAAAGAATCGCCATGAACTTTAAGAAGATAACCTCCAAGCACGCCGATTAAAAATTTATCGCCATTGAGTTTAGCAAAGCAATGACTAAGGCGTAATTCTTCGCCTTGATAAACGTCATTGTAATATTTGAACCAAGGACTATCTGTCACTTGATAGGCGTCATCATAATAGCGATACCAATGGCTTAAATATAAGCCGTCCTCCGTTTTAGGAACTTTGGTCTGTAATTCGTAAGTTTGGTCGGCATTAACAAAATCATAGACAGGTAACGGTTTAACGATATACCTAGCTAAAATATCATTGAAAGAATACGACGTCCAATTTTGGGCGCGTGGATCGGCGTCACCGTAATAGCAACCGAAAGGATGAAGAGCATAAGCTTCGTAGTGTTGGAAGTGTAGAGCAGTATTAACATCGGCGGGAACACTAAAAACTTTTCCGTTTTGAGTGTTATGAAGTGAAAGAATTTTCAAGCCGTCCGCCTCATACTCCCAATTATCTGCAATGGGAAAACGCCAATTATTTTTAATCTGCGGAATATGTTTGTAAAATTTATAATCGTAAGTGAGCGCGTTAATGGTTGGAAAAGTTCTTTCAGACCAACTGTAGGCAAAAGGGAAGTATTGAGGAAAATCGACAATGCCGCCGCCGGCGTCAGAAAAAATAGTTTGAACAATATTGCCGTTATGAACTTTAACCACATTAAACGCGGTAAAGACCATAGGAAACCAGCGGGTATGACGAAATCTAGCAAGCGGAATATAATAAGCAACTTTATCAAGAATGTATTTTTTGTAATTGGCAGTATAATTGCCGCTGTCATCTTTAGTATCTGCGCCAAAATCAGGATATTGTCTGATATTCAGAGTAAAGGGCAAAGATTTATCGCGAAAAACAGTTTTTTCAAAGTTATTCACGCAGGATATAAGATTGTCGCTGAAAGTTTTATCCTCGTTATTTCTGAAAGAATTCCAAAAAACAGAGCCGTCGAAAGTGTGGTAGGGAAAACAGTAACCGTAGGACGAAGCTGTAATGACGGCATCCCAATCGCCATTAGGGTGAAGATAAAGTACAGCGATTCTTGCATAACTTGACGCAATGAAATTATTCGGCGGTTCGGGTTGATTAACAAAATTTACGGCATTTTCTTCTTTGTAGGATTCAGCCATAATTTGATTTTTAATATTAACGGCTAAATTTTCGGCTAAATCTGCGAATTGTTTAAAATCAACGGAATTAATAAGTTGACCGTTTCTATAAAAATCGAGTGAAGAATTTTCATCATCTTTATCGACGCCGTAAGTAACCAAAGAGCCCGTACGCATATCAAGTTTTTTAATAACCTTATAATAATCAGAATTAGCAACCGCCCAATGAGTTAAAGCAAAGAGTTGATTGTTTAATTGGACAAAATTATTTTTGCGATAATTACCGCCGACAGCGAAAAGCAATTCGCCATCGGAACTAACAGCGGCGTCAACAATTCTTTGATTGTTAAGAAATAATTTTCCGTTAAGAAAATTGCGTTTATCGTTTACAATAAAATCGTCAGAATCAATATCAAAATCTTTAAAGTCACCGTTTTTCTTAAAATATCCGCGCAGAATGCCCTCATTATCAATCAGATTATCATCAGCAAGCGCGGGAATATTACCCTGAAAAATTGGGGGCTTAGGAATACCTCTAGGCGGAACGTGACCAAAAATAACAGTGCCGTCAGTCCATACCCAATCGCCAACTTGACAGGGCAGGTTACCGATAAATATTAAGTGGCGTCCGCTAGTATCAGTAGCAACGCCGCCATTGAGACTTTTCACTTGAGTTTGGAAAAACATATTAGAATCTCCCTACGACAACGGCGGTATTGCCTGAATTGGGAAGTAAGCAAGCAACAGAATCACCATTGCCGAAATAAATGTCGGCGACAGGGATAAAAGGATAAGAATTATTACCGGCAATGACGCGCCCACCTTGAACACGTCCTGCAATGGCGCGGTTTTTATCTTTAGGCAAATTACGTTTGATATAGGAAATAATGGCGTTATTCATCTCAAGAATAGCATTATCTTTACTCATCAGTACCACCTAACAATAGAGAGAGTTTGTTTGTTTACAATGCGGTTGTTTTGAATAGCCGTATTACTTTTGAGAAAGTACTCATTACCTTCAAGCAAAATTCTATCGTTAAAATCAATGACGTGCGGAAAATCAAAAAGATTGATAGTGACAACTTCCATAGTTTTGCGATTTAACCATTTAATGGCGTCAGTAATCTTAACTAAATCTTCGACGCCGTGAACAGGAAAAGAAGTATCATAAGGAGTAATGCCATATATAGTAAGTTGTGGTGGTGTGTACTGTGAGGGGTCTTTGTCAGTGATTGAAGAATCGGCAAGCCCACCGTAGTCTGAACTTCGATTTTCTTTCTCAGAAGTATAAGTCGCAAAAGGCGTTTGACGGACATCACCATTGGATTCGCCTGCAATGTTGCCTAAATGGTCGCCGTCGCTATTATTGGTAGAAACATAGACTTGCCCCGAGCCGTCAGACAAATAATTGTGAGTGGTTTCTCGTTTATCTACTAACTTGCCATTTTCAGATATCCAAACAATTTCTTTGAGTAAAACCTTGCGCCCACCTGCAGTTGTGTAATATGAATATTCAGTGGTAGTCTTTGATAATTGAACGCCTCCGAGCTTAGAAACGGTTTCAATAGTTTCAATAACAGAGCCGTCGTCGTCATATGAAAATTCAGTGACAGTTTTAATTCCATTTTCAATTTTTTCGGTTTTAATAAGTAAGCCGTCTCTATTTCTGGTATTGCCTAGCTCATCAGGTACAGGTTCATCAGGTTCGTCATCGTCGTCATCGTCGTCATCGTTGACGACCCAACCATAAGAAGAAGAGCTAGTTGACGTTAAAACTTCTCTAGGTACAGTCTTAGAAAAAGTAGACGAACCCCAAAAAGTACGAACAAGACTTTTATCACGTGAGACAATTTCAAAGGTAGTGCCGGTTAAATCGACGACATTATTTTCGTGTCCGCGTTGAATAATGAAAAGTTTATCATCACGCAGATAGCAATTAATCAACTTGTGCGGAATGCGGGAAGTCCAGCCGAAAATGGAGCGAATCAAGTCATTGTAAGTAACACCGCCAGCCTTAACGTCAACGGTAGAAACAAAATCGTCGAACTGCATAACAGGTTGCTTACCAAAAACACCTGCTAAATATTTAACGTGAGTACTAGCTTTAGCTTTATTTTTATCAGCCTGAACAGTTTCGACAGAGGACGGAACAGAAGTGTCGGTACCTGACTTAATGTAATCCCAGTGTTCATTTTTTGGGATTTTATAATCAATTTGCGTATATAAAATTTCGTCAATATCACTACAGCATTGACAGGAAGAAAGAATGCCGCGTTCCTGCATTGGTTCGATACGTAGATTAAATTTATAATCGAGATATTGCCCTTTGACTTGCTCTAGGAGATTAAAATGATTGACGGAAGAAAAAGTCACGACATCGGTAAGTTGCTGTTCGTTAATGCTAATTTCAAAGGATTGTAAATCTTCGTTATCTTCTGGTACATCAATAATATCAGCACTTTCAGCAAGCAGATTATTGGGGTTATCGGCGATAACAGAAAGGAAAATTTTATGCGGCAAAGTGCGGACAATATCACAATCCAAATCAACAGTTCGGAGTACATTTCTAAACGTATCGAAAACAATATCATTGGCAGAAATTAAATGGCGGCATAAAGGAAAATAAATTTGCTGAGAAGATACGACATTACGCAAGGAATGAAAAAAAAGTTCCTGATGAACGTCAATGATAGCAAGCAAAAGGTCGGCATTAAAAGCGGCGTTGTAAGTGGTATGCTCATTAATATCAATCTGCGCGTTGCTGATAATGACGTTGGAAAAAAAAGTTCCTGCGCCGTCCGACTGCAGATAAATATCAGCAAAATCATCACCGTTATTGACATTACCGACATCACGATAGATAAAAGTACCGTCAACCCAAGCTTCGACAATTCCTGCGCTTGAATTGCTAACCATATGCAATAAATAAGTTTGCCGTTGGTTCTTTTTACTGACACCTTCCGCTTGATAAACAGACTGGTTTGTTTGAGCAAAAAAACTTAAAATTCCGGTTGATGAGCTGGTTTGTTGTGCCGATATACCGTTAAAGTAAGTATTATTGGTGGCATTATAAGCCCGCCAACGATTAGTGCCGTCAAAGTAAACGTCAAACTTAATCCAAATTTCTTTAGTAGCAGGAATATCAAAACATTTGGCGCGGGTAGGTTGATAGAAGGCAGATTTATAGATAGCTTGAGACTTAGTTAAATCTGTAACGGTAGTACCGGCTATGGATAAAAGATTAGCAGTGCCGTAATTTTCATAACGCCAAACGCCGTTGTAAGTTACGCGGCGTTGAGTATCGTGATAAGAAGTTATATTTTTTAATATATTTCGACACATAGCGGCATTAAACGTTATTTGAACATCTTTATGAACAAGCCGCACTGTGTCAGCAAAAAGCATAGGAAAATGTGTACCAAAATTATCAATATTTCTTTGAGTGCGAAAATTTAACGCTATATCATACAAAAAAATATCGTTATGAGTAAGTTCTTGATTAGAAACAATGAAATCGCAAGCGGAATATAAATTGTCTTTTCGCCAGTAGAAAATCTTTTCAAAAGGTTTTCCGTTATTCACATTGCCGGTAAAAGAACCAGTAGTACCGTCCTGATGTACTATTTCGATTAGTCCGTCAGTTTTTCCACTTTTTAAATGAATGATAATAGGTAGTGAGGAGTTTTGCTTTAGGGTTGGTTGCCCATATATATTAAGAGATAAGTCATCCTCTTGCCCCAAAATGACAAAGTAACCATTAGCAGACTGAAAACCAGTAGGAATCCTATTCCAAATAGAAATTCCATTGACAATAGCGTCGTCGTCGTCATCAGTATTAGCATAAGCTCCAATGCTTAGATACCAAGTGGATTTTCCAATGTAAGTGTCGTGTTTCACCAGACACTTAATCCAAATTTCGTTGGTCGTGGGATTAGGAAAAGAAATTCCATAATTATAATAATCTTCCAAATTAACTTTTCCATAATCATTAGCTGAAACACCATACACCGAATAATAATAGCACCAAATAGGATAGGTAAGACGCTTAGTATCAAAGTAAATCGAGATATTTTTGCAAACATTACGTACAACGTCTACCGACAATTCCATAAAACACCACTCCTAAGCAATAGCTTGAATAGTAGTGACAACACGAAGGAAAACGCTAGTATCACGAGTAGGAGATTCAGAAGAACTAGATGACGCTCGCGCCCAAAAGATAACGTTGGTAGCACCGATAGTATTGGAAATGGTAATGGAACTAACAAAAGCTCCGTTTTCCGTCAAGCACAACGCCCATTTATTTTGGTTGTCATTATAAACTGAAATTACCGTATCCCCGGTAGTTTCATAGCCGGATTCACAACGAATACCGAGTTTAATTTTTTTAGATTCGTTTTGGCTAGCGTCGAGACTAACAACAATCGGAGCAGTTTGGTCGCCGTCAGTGCTAACAAGAGTACCGTCAACGCTACCAGCGGTAGGGTTGACGGAATAAATATTGATATAAGGGTTAGCCATAAAAATCACCTAAATTTTCCATAATTCAAAATTTAAAATCACATAGTCGGGAAAATGATTAACACGACGCAAGGATTTAAAGACCAAGCGCAGGTTATTATGCACCATACCGTTTTCATCGGTTAATGTAACTTTAGCGCGTGTAACCCATAACCATTCAATTTGCTCATAGTTGACTGAAGAAAAAATGCATTCAATAGAAAAGGCGTCGCCGGATTCGACGCGCCCGTAGTCTTGAATAGCATTGCCGTTAATGAGTTCAATTTTTTCAACACGGTCATCAAAGTTAATGGTAAAAACGGTAGGATGTCCGAGAGAAGGAATATCATTAATATAAATCATAATGACACCGCCTTAAGTACCGTAGCCGTAATCATTGGAATTAACGGCAGATTGAACTGCGTTTTTAATGGCGTTGGCAACTTCGGTAGTTATATCATCGGTAAGTTGCTTTTTCATCGCGTTATCGAAAACATAAGCACCGCCCAAATCAATATTGATATTTGGCGAAACGGTAATATTAGGTGGGGTAGTGTCTTTCTGCGTAAATTGTTCGACGTTAGCCGAAATATTAGAAGTAGTTTGGGACAATTCGCCGAGCAACGAAGACATTTCAGTTTGAAAACTCTGAATAGCCTCTGTGATATTGGGATAATTATCAGTGTTGCCCGTACCGCCAGCGTTATTGAAAGGCGAATCGCCACCTAAATTATCAAAAATATTACTTCCAACATTGCCCATAAAAGATACAACGCCGCCGCCTAATGCAACGAGCGGGTTACCTGTAGCGGCACCGGCAAGCGCAACGACTTCTCCAATATTTGATACAATATCGGCAGACAATTTAGCAACATCCATATTGCTCATACCGCCGCTTGAATCTTGTTGACTTGCTGTATTTACATTAAAGTTTGCTAACTTATCATTGACTTCAAGGATAATATCAGCTGTACTCTGCAAAGCGGTTGCTACATTTTCGCTGTGAGTAGCCAAATTCGATAATGCGTCGTTAAGTGCTTTATTTGCGGTATCATTGGCTGTAATATTTTCTTGCGCCGCCGTAGTCTGATCCATAATTGATTTAACAGCGTCATTTACGGACGGCGGCAGTTGACTGAAGGAGTTGGCAACTTCAGTAACAGGCGGGGGAATTTGATTTAAGGAATTAACAACATCGTTTGTGGCGTTGTCTATATCAGCTTGTGGAAAATTATCTGCACCAAATTTTAAATCTGCTCCTTCAAACGTTTCAATTTGACTTTGCGGATTATAATTTTTCTCATTCCTTAATTGAGCAATGTTCGCTCCGTAGATTAGTTCATAATTACCTTTAGGTGTGGAATTATTTTGCGGCAATGGAAAATCCTGCGGCTTGTTAGCCTCAATATTCTGTACGATTTTCATAGCGCGGTTGAAAGTAGCCGTAGCTGATGTAGCGTTATTCAGCGCATTAATATTTTTATCAATAGCTCCGTTAAGATTGTCCGCGTGGTCTGATATGCTGTTTAACGTATTATTTAAGTTATCTACTGCCGTATCTGGATTAAATTCATCAAATTTATTTGCGGCGTTTTGTACAGCTGATTCAATATTGTTATTCCACTTATTAACGTCATCGCTTGCTTGTTGGAAACCTCTATCAAATTCAGATATATTATCAATGGACTTTTCGAGAGTTTTTTTATAGGCAAGTTGTGACGCGTCCATTTCAATCCAATTTTTAGTAGTGTCCTCAACCTGTTTGCCGAACTCAATTAAATAATCGTTATTTAAATTTGTTCCGCCGTTTGGATTTTTGGTATAGTTGCCGCCGCTGTCCTGCCTAGCACGATTTTGAATTGACCGCATTTCATTGTTATACCAACGGTCTATCATCTCTTTGGGGTAAATGCCTTCCTGCGCATATTCGGAATATTGTTTCTGCGCATTTCTCATATCAATATCGTATCGGCTATGTTCTTGAGCAAAAATTTTATCCTGAAGAGATTCGATTTTTCCTTTGATACGATCCATTTCACGTTCAAAGGCTTCAGCCTCTTTCATTGCGGCGTTTTCAATAGTGGCGGCAACTTCCTCTGCCGTATCTGCCTTTTCAAGTTGCGCATCTTTCCAAAGTTCAATATCGCGCATTTGCTTTTCAAAGGCATCGTGAGTAATTTCAAATTCTATATCTGATGTTTCACGGATTAAATCTTGTACTTTTTTTTGTGATTCTTCCTTAATCTTGAGTATTTCTTCTTCGTGTTCCCGTTCAATCTGTTCAGCCTTAGCGGCGTAAAGTTCACGGATAGCAACTTCCTCTTCCTTTGAAACGCGCAATTTATCATTCAATTCACGTTCAAGCCACAAATCAAGCTGTGCCTTTGCCTTGCCGTATTCGTCATCGCCAAATTTAAGCTCAATTTTTAAATCCTTAAGTTCATCCTTGAACTGATTTATACGCTGTTGTCCGTATTGGCTAAGTTGGCTAGTTTTCTCATCAACTTCGTTTATTTCTTTTTTAAAGTCCGCCCAAGACGCCGTTGCGCCCTTAACGGCATTGTTATATTCAATTTGATTTTCTGTTGCCCGTTCGATTATTCCGCCAAAAACCTTGTCGAGAAAATAATTTCGTAAAGTTCCTTCGTTTTGTTCCTCAATGCCTTGTGAAAATTTTTCAAACTGAGCATTTTGTTCAGCGTTGCCAAAATCCAATTTGACATTTTTTATTTGTGACGTTGCCTTTGAAATAGCGTTAAAGGCATTTTCCAAATTGGATACAATCAGATTATCACCAAATGTAGAAAAAGCTTCTTTAGCGATAAAGCCCCAACTTTGTATTTCTTCTTTGTTTTCCGCTATGAATTTTGTTCCGCTGTGAAAAGCCTCAAATAAATCATCAAGTACTGCTTTTGTAGCAGGTGTTATAAGGTCTGTTGCGGCGTCTTTAAATTCGCCCATTTGCTCCGTCAGCAAATTTAGTGACCGTTCCGCTTGATGTAATTCATTGGGATTAATTCCCGAATCAAAAATCTTTGCGGCGTCCTCTTTTGCCTCTTTGTAACGGTCAAAAAATTGTTTGGCGTCACGGACACCAGCTTCGCCGCCGGTAAGTTGCAGAAATTCTATCTCATTTCCTTCAGCCTTTGCACGTTCGTAAGCTTGATAAACTTCTTCTGTAATATCTTTAAAATCTTTAAGTCTGCCCGTTGCGTCAGTAATTTGTGCGCCATATCTGGATAAAGCTATAAATTCGGGATCGTCAACCTCGCCTTTAACATAAGCGTCCGTTATTCCGCGAATATAGCCCTCAAAATCTCCGTATTCTCCACCGCCTAATTTTAATTGACGCATAAAATCTTTTGTCTTATCAAAAGGCATATTTAAATCATAGGACGTTTTCTGAAGTTCGCGAAATCTTTCAATCAGTTCAACGGAAGCGTCCGCCGCAAATTGCAATGCCCCGCCTATAGCTGTTATACCGGCGGCAACTGCCGCGAATTTACCGTTTGATAATATGTCGGTTAAATTTTCAAAACTACTTCCTGCGTCATCTGCGTTTTCGTGCAGTTCGTCTAAGGAACTTTGCAAGCGTTGAAGTGCTAATCTTTCACGTTCAAGTTGCATAGCCATTCTTTGAGTGACAGCCGCCGAAGCGCCGTGTTGTTGAGTAAGTTGTTGTAAAGACGCCTCTGTTAATCTGATTCTGTCACGCTGTATTTGCATTTGGCGATTTAAGGCGGTTTCACGTATGGTTAAAATTTGCGTAGCGTCAGCGGTTTCATCAAGGTTACCAATTTCGACTTCTGCGCGCAACCTAATCAAATTGCTTTCACGGTTCAATCGCGCCATATTTTGCGATACAGTTCTGTCGACGGCAATAAAGCCGCTTTCCAATTCTGAAACGTCTAAGCCCAAACTAAGATAAAGACCGCCTACAGTTTCGTTATTATTTGCCATAAACTCACCACCTACAAGACATCGTCGATATATTTCATATTTGTATCGCTGTGCAATTTTTCCTGAACAATCATCATATCAAGCAAAAGTTCCAAATTCATATTATCGACTTCAAGAAAAGATAATCGAAGTTCACGAATCCACAAGCTATAAAAGCCCAAGACATTTTCATAGCCGGAAAGAATTATTCTGCGGCAGTTTCGCCGCCGTCTACGTTTTTTTCTAATTCATCAAATTTTCCGTTAAGAAGTGCAATCAGATAATCGGAGCAAGCGCGATAAACATTGGCAATTTTGCCGAGCGGCATATAGTCTAAAATATCATCGGCAGTCACGCCGTCAAACCATTCAGCAAGAAATTTTGCGTATTCGTCAACAAAATCAAGCGCAGGAATATCTTTCTTTTTGCTATCAAATTCAGCAAATTTGCGCCACATACGCGCTTTAACTTCAATAATTTCAAAAGTTTTTCCATTAATTTCAATAGTAGGTTTATTCATTTCAATTCCTCCTAAACGCTGGTATACCAATCGGAAGTATCAGCACCGGCGGCATAATCTTTAACTTTTTTCCACGCGCCGTCAGAAAGACGAGCAACAAAAGTTCCCTCAATATGTGCTACTTGATACTCTAAGTTTTCGCCTTTGGTATTAATAGTTTCTTGACTAGGTTTAAACCTACCCTTAAGCAGTTTAACGCAACGAGTTCCGCCGTTATGTTTATCTGATTCAAAAAGCAATGCAACATAAGCCGCTGATGAAGAATCACTAGCCTTAGCGGTCAAAGTATCCGTTGCGAAAGTATGTCCGAGCAGATTAGCTAAATCATTAAGCGGAATATCGGTCGTTTCAATAGTTACGGTAATTTCACCAAGTGACATATCGGCGGCAACTGCCATGTCGTCACCATACAATTTCACTTCGTTTATGGTAGGATTTATATCAACGGAAATAGCTTCTCCAATTTTCACGGGTGTACCGTAAGTGGTAGTAGTTGCAGTATCTGATTCAACAATAGCATAGTAGATATTCTTTAATCCAATTAACGCCATTTTTAATCACGCTCCTAAAATAATTTTAAAATCAGCAATTAACATATATTTTCCGCCCTCATCTACAAAAGGCGTAGTTTGTAAACGCGTAAATCCCAATTCCGACATAATGCGCTTAAGTTCCGAATAAATATTGGGACAAACATCAACGTTGGCGATAATGTGTATTCGTACAGTTACCCTATGAGCATTTTCAAAGTTATCACCGTGTTTAACGGGTACATCACTTATAGGCGAATACACCAATATCGGGTAATTAGGATAAACGCTTGGTGCTTGCAAATAAAAAATGGAACTTTCGCGATTGTTCAAAAGTTCCATTATATTTTCATCGGCAGTAAGTGCCGCATAGATTTTACTTTCTAACTCTGCAGTTTCCATATTAACTAACCAATTATTTTTTTCTACTTATATTGCCGTTGCGATCTTGCATATCACATTTATGCGAACAAAATATTGCGTTTTTATCTGAGGTTTTAAATTTTTTTCCGCAAACAGGGCAAATTTTTTCTTTAAAATATAATCCATTTTTATAATACCATCTGACTTTACAATAGGTATTACAGAAATGTACGCTCTCCTTGCTAGAAACACGACGGTAGATTTTTCGTCCACAATTTGCACAAACGACCTCTTTCGTTTCAAGTTGATTATGTAATTTGCGATGATCGGATTTTGTAAGTAACTCCAAATTCTCTAAATTATTATTTGCAGGATTTAAATCTCTGTGGTGAATACAACAGCCCTTAGGGATTTTCTCGCAAAAATATTCATAAACAGCTACGTGCAACGATTTAGATTGAAGGCACTTATAATGTCCTGACGCCGTCCTCTTATAAACAAGACCATTGAAATTTTGTGTATTTTCGTCGATAATTTCAACGTTAGGCTTTTTGCTATTCAATCCAATTTCAAGCTGTTCGATTAATAAGAGTTCGTGTGGAAATTCAATTTCAGTTTTCAAAGCTGAAATTAATTCCGCAACTCTTTTCTTATCCTTCATAACAATCTCTGCCTTTCTTGACTTTTAGCACAGCGATTGTTACAATGAAATTGAGCTGACTTGTAGAAACAGTCACTGTACTTATTAATTTCTCAATTAATATTTTAGTACAGACGTTACTGCAGGTCAACTTTTTTATTGTCGTATTGCATTTTGTACAGCATTTCTCACATTATTCTTAACGGTATCCATATTTGCATAGAAAGCAGGATATAAAAATGGTTGAGCAATTTTCGGATCGAACTCTACAAATTGCCCATAAGGTATATTGTTTTGGTTTCTAGCGTCAGCGGATATTTGATAAAGAGCGCCGTCTTTTTTTCTAACTGCCTTGATAGAATCACGCAATTTACCTGTCCTAACAGGGCAACGGCTTTTCGCGTCATTAACTATTAAATCTGCGCCATTTTTCAATTCAGCCTTAGCCGCCGTCAAAACGTGTTCGCCTAATTCACGCAGGCTACGTACAGCCTGATTTACATTACCACTGATTGAACCGCGCGAAAAAGATTGACTGCCATAACGCCTACGAGCCATCTTGAATCACCTCAACGCAATCAAACTGTGTCCAAATACGGCGGTATTCGAGATTGACGGGCGGCGTAATTAATCTGAAACGTCTGCCGCGCCAAAACATTTCGTCATCGGGCTTAATGTCGTTGCGAAAACGAATAGTCACGCGATAAGTAATAGTGTTTACGCGTTCCGGCGTCGTGTCATTAATCTTGCCGACAAGCGGTAAAACTTTAGCCCACACCATACAGCGTATTTCTTCATTGCCTTTTATGATATTGCCGCGATTATCCCGCGTCTTTTCATAATAAACTAGGCTAACTTTTTCGGTTAAATCGTCAATCGACATTTGCTTTAAGGCAAGTCCCTCTGTACGCATAACTTAATCCTTTGGCGTCAAAAGTTTTTCGACATCAGCGCGGAGCTTTTCCGGCACATCGGCTAAAGTTTTCAAGCCTTTTTTAATTAAG
>JAZNMA010000165.1:0-1633 GCA_045579345.1 Christensenellaceae bacterium
AGTATCTACCATTCATTTCTATAACGCCGTTTTGTTTGATTACTTTTCCTTTCATGCACGCCCGAAGAATGTAAATTTCATTGTTAGGCTCAGCTTTGGGGATATTTCCATCATCGAATTGAGAAGCGGAAGAACCCTCAATAATACGGCTGTGTTTTACGAGCGCAACGCAAAACTGTCCGATATTTTCGTGTTTGCCAACGCTGTCAATGATATAGGAAATATCAAGTGTAGGGTTGTAGGCGGTAATTCTAAAATAAGTATTCATAGTTTTTCTCCTTAAAATTTTTCGTTAAAGCATTCAAGAATAAAGCGAACGGCGTAGCGGAAACCTTTTTTGAAATAGATTTCACATTCTTGGTCTGTGCGAGACTCATGACATTCCAAAAAGTCAATAAATTTTTGTTGCTGTTCTTTGGGTAGTCCGTTTATTAACGTATCATAGAGCGTGCTTTCTTGCGGTGATGGGGTTGTGGGTGGATTACATTCATTGGCGTGTAAGTCCATTTTATATAATAAAGTTAAAAAATCTTTCATAAGTATTCTCCTTTGCTATTAAGCTGCAAGTTTTTCTTTTCGGATTAAAGCTAATTCATTATTTGCGTGCGGAAGCCATTGATTGTAAACAAAATCCCGAACGTTTTCGTTAGGCGAACAATGCTTAAAGCCTTGGCATTGTAAAATGGATTTCCGTTTGGGCGAATATTCAACGGTGAAGAATGGCTGTTTGGGCTTTTTGATATTCCGCACGAAGAAGATTAAGGATTCTTGTTTAACAAATTTTTGGTCGTAGCCCATTTTTCCAACGCAGTGATGTAATTTCTTGCCTTCCGCAACCAGTTCTTTGGGTGATTGTGCGATGAAAACAATATAATCGCCGTTGCTATAACTTTGCAAAGACAAGTATTTATGCGCAATCTTTGCGAATTTTTCAACAAAGCGTTGATATTCTTTTTTGTCGATTTGAACTTTTTTGGACGCATATTCGTTAATACGGATATCATGCCAAGTGAGGAAATCGTGCGGGAATAGATTTTTCTTTTGAGTCATATCCAATTCTAATTTCAAGCAGGCATTAAGGTAATCGCGGTAGGAATTATAGTCAATCTTCTTTTCATCGACATATTCAAAGAATTTTTTGAGTGATTTTCCTTTGAAAAAGGTGGTTAAAGGTTTGCTGGTTTTGTTTATCATCTCTTTTTTGCGTTTTTCAAAGATATTTGTTTCTGTTAGAGTCCATTTCCATTTATATGCGTGAAGAATCGTATGGACAGTGTAGTTATGTTTAGATAATTCTTCTTTGTGTTCTATAAGCCAGCGACGAAAGGCTTTGTCCTTGCCGACCTGCTTTAATATTTGCTTGCTTAAAGAAAGATGCCGAAAGCCGTTTTTAATTAGATATTCTATTTGCGGATATTCTTCGTATAATCGTAAAAAATAGAAGATATTATCTCCGTAATAAATATCATAAGGGCAATATTTGTATTCGGGGAAGCGTTTCAAAAAGTCAAGGTTGACAATGGGGGATTGAAAGCTAAACAAGGTAGGGTATTGATTTTTATACCATAATCCGTCTTCGTAATGTTTTGGAGTTTCATATAAACCCAAGTCATGCCAACCGACAAAATATCCG
>JAZNMA010000166.1:0-2083 GCA_045579345.1 Christensenellaceae bacterium
CGTGGAGAGTTTAGAACATAGGGGGTTAATCCATACCGAACCGACGAAGGTGAAGACTCGTGACGGGCGCACGCATAACGGAAGTCTTCTCTATACGATACTGCCGATACAACCGATAGTGGACGACTACTATCAAGAACAACTTAGCCTTGCGGAGTACTACTCTGCCTACACAAAAGCGATGAAAGAACACGAAAAGAAATACGGAGGTGTGAATAATGAAAAAGTCAATGTATAAAACGAAAGAAGAGATGCCGTTGTTTCTCACGGTAATGGACGTGGCGAACTTGCTTGGAATTTCACGCGCGAGCGCATACGAACTCGTTCGGCAGGAGAACTTTCCAAAGCTCAAAATCGTACAAGGACGAACCATCATTCCGCGGGATAGACTGCTCGAATGGCTGGACGAACAAACACGCTATGACGAGCTTTAAGAGGACAAAAATAGAACGGTTCTGCGTTCTAATTTCTAAGCAGGATAAAGCCGTGTCTAAACGCCACGGAAAAGCACGTCGCACGGCAACGCCGAGCGGGGGATTTACAAAGGGTTCAGCGATTTACGCCGTATACGAAAAAGATGTCTGCGGGGCGTCAAAATTAAACCGTTATAGCGTGGAAAACGCAAAATTACGAGGTTTTATAAGGAAAAGCAGGTGTCTATTCTTGGGGTCGCTGAAAAAATTAAAAAACGAAGGGGGAAATACAATATGACAGAAAACAAAAACAAATTAGAAGCACGAGGCGTAAGCCTTACGAATGCACAATGGGAACGCTGTGACAAACTCGCGGAACAACTCGGCAAGAAATCCCGCAACACTTTCATTCGCGAAGCCGTGGATTTCTACTGCGCGTGGCTTGAGAAGGAACACATTGAAAAATTCCTTCTGCCGTCGCTCGAGTCCGTTCTCACGGCAAAGATACGCGACAGCGAATCGCGTATCCGCAACGTGGAATTTAAATTGGCTGTTCAAATCGCGATGCTCACGCAAATGCTTACGGACAATTATCAGTACTCGGATGACGAGTTGGAAGCTCTGCGTGAAAGCGCTGTCCGTCAAGTAAAAGAAACGAACGGATCGTTCCGTTACTGATAGCGAGGCGCACATGGCAAGACTGATTGTAAAAGCTCCGTACTATAAACCCAAACACAAAACCGCGCAAGGTCAGTCGCGGGGCGGTTACGTTGAGTACGTAGCAACGAGAGAGGGCGTGGAAGTTTTGCGAAGCGGTATGGTTGGATACGTAGGAGAACGCCGTGGCTCACACGGTTTGTTCTCCGACGAAGGAGTGAAAGTAAATCTCTCTGCGGTCCGCCGTGAGATAGACGGACATCCCGGTAACGTGTGGGGATTTATTATTTCGCTCAAGCGTGAAGATGCCGAACGGCTTGGATATAACACGGCGGAAGAATGGATGAACCTTCTTCGTTCCCGTCGGAACGACATCGCAAGGGAGATGAATATAGAACCTGGCAATATGCGTTGGGTTGCTGCGTATCACAACAAAGAAAAAAATCCACACGTGCATATGATGGTGTGGTCGTCCAGACCTCAAGAACCGCACCTGTCTCGCACGGGCATTCACAACATCAAACAAACGCTGGCTGGCGATATCTTCCGTCAGGAATTGATTTCGATTTACAAAAAGCAAACGACGGCAAGAGATGATCTCAAAGAAAGATACCGCGAGCGTATCAAAGAGTTGGCTCTTGAAGTGCAAGACGGAAGCCATACCTTCTCGCCCGAACTGATGATGAAGATGCAGTTGCTTTCTGAAAAACTGCAAAAGCATAAGGGCAAAAAAATTTACGGATACCTTGATAAGGATACGAAATCACTCGTGAACGAAATTGTAAAACTGCTTGGAACGGACGAAAAAATTGCGGAGCTGTATAATTCGTGGTACGGTTACAAATGCGAAACCGTCCGCACCTATACGGACGAGATGCCTGAGAAAATTCCTATCGAGAGCAACGAAGAATTGAAATCTATCCGCAACAATCTTGTTAAGATTGCTTCGGAAATCCATCTTCCGCCTGAACAACCAGAAAGGGAAATCGAATACGACTATCCCGACTTACAGG
>JAZNMA010000167.1:0-32161 GCA_045579345.1 Christensenellaceae bacterium
GAAAAGCCCATTTTAGAATTAAAGGTTATGTAACCACGGGCCTTTAGTTTTACACCGTAAGGCACGGGGCGACGATAGGTAACACTCATAGTCGTGGTAACGCCAAAAGTTTCAGGTTCATTTATCCACAAGGCTCGTCCCATAAGTTCGTCAAGAAGAGTACTAATCATTCCACCGTGCGTTCTGTCGGGATAACTTTGATGCTCTGAGCGAAAGCAAACTTCAGTCGCGACGCTTTCGTTATCTAAAACGTAAAAGGTGGCTTTTAATCCGAAAGGGTTATCCATACCGCAAACTATGCAATTTTTACTGTTTCTTTGAGTTCTTAATACTTTCATAATACACCTAAATTTTAATAAATATATTTTAACATAAAATAAAAATTTTACAAAATACAAAATGGGATAAAGTAAATTTAATATAAATAAAAGTAAAGAATTAAAAACTAAATAATTGCGTTTTTATTTACATAACCAGCTTATTTGTGGTACAATTATGTATAACTAAGCGTAAAAACAAGCAAAATATCTTTTAAGCGAGGAGTTTATGCTAGATAAAAGGTGTTTTGCTTTACTTAAAATAATAAATGACGAATGCGTGGATTCGGGGTATAAGGTTTTTTCGGTAGAAGATTTAATCACTTCTATGCCTAACAATTTAGGCGTCGACAAAGCCGTTATATTTTTGTGTATTAAATCGCTTTTAGAGCGAGAATATATAAGCGTTAAATATCAAGACGATAAAGAGATATGTTTAATTCCGCTTATTAAAGGCAGACTTGTTTTTGAAAAAGCAATTGAAGAGGAAATAGAAAAGAACAACATTTCGAAAAAATATTTTGCTTTTTCACTTGTTGGAGCAATCCTTGGCGGGATAATTGGTGGAGTTGCGTCGTCGCTTATTTACGCTATGTTTGGTGCATGACATGTTGAGCAGTTTGGAAAACAAAGTAATGCAAACTATTTTTTCTGAATGTGAAAATAAGTCCTCCTCACTAGTTAGTCCGACCGATATTATTCGCATTTCAGGGCTTAATAACCTTACGCAAACGGCTCTTGACGGCATTATTGACGACCTTTATAAAGATGGATACTTTGACCTTGTGTACTCGGATAGACGAGGGGAAAAGATTTATTGCATATCGCTTACTAATAAGGGCAAGGCTTACGCTAGAGGTAAAAAAATTTTTAAACGCAACCTGATTGTCAGAATTTTAATAACGCTGTCTTTAGCGGTACTTAGTTTTGTCACGGGTTTAATATTAAAGGCTATTTTTTAGTTATGGAAAAAAGAAAATTTGAACTTTATTCTAAATTTAATCCGACGGGCGACCAACCTCAGGCTATAGAGAAATTAACCGAGGGTTTGTGTGACGGACTTCGCACACAAGTCCTTTTAGGCGTTACCGGGAGTGGTAAGACTTTTACAATGGCAAACGTTATAAAAAACGTAAATCGTCCCGCGCTCGTAATTGCGCATAACAAAACGCTCGCGGCACAGCTTTGTAACGAGTTTAGAGAGTTTTTTCCAAAAAATAGAGTAGAGTTTTTCGTTTCCTATTATGACTATTATCAGCCGGAAGCTTACATTCCGAGTACTGATACGTACATAGAAAAAGATTTAGCGATAAACGACGAGATAGATAAATTGCGTCACTCTGCTACCTGCTCTTTGTCCGAGCGTTCGGATACGATTGTGGTTGCTTCTGTTTCTTGCATATACGGTTTAGGTGCACCGGAAGAATATTATCGCTTGGCAATTTCACTTAGACCAGACGACGAACTTTCTCGAGACGAACTTATGCGAAGGCTCGTTTCCGTACAATATACAAGGCGTGACGTGGATTTTTCGCGTTCATCGTTCAGAGTGCGTGGCGACGTGGTGGATATATTTCCGTCATCGAATACAGAAATAATAATTCGAGTGGAATTTTTTGGAGATACCATTGACCGAATTTTAGAAGTTGAATTTATCTCCGGAAAAGTTATATCAGAATTAAAGCACGCTGTAATATTTCCAGCAAGCCATTACGCAGTTGCGCAGGAAAAACTCAATTTAGCTGTTACGGCAATTGAGCGTGATAGAGACGACGAAGTGCGCTTTTTGAACGAGCAGGGTAAATTAATTGAAGCTCAAAGACTAAAACAGCGGACCGATTATGATTTAGAAATGATTAAAGAGATAGGCTTTTGCAAGGGTATAGAAAATTACAGTCGATACTTTGACGGAAGAGATATAGGGCAACCGCCTTTTACTTTACTAGATTATTTTCCGTCGGATTTTATAGTTTTTATAGACGAATCGCACATGACTATTCCGCAAATCGGCGCAATGTATAACGGTGACCGCTCAAGAAAAACTAACTTAGTAGAATACGGTTTTCGCTTAAAATCTGCGTTTGACAACAGACCTTTAACTTTTGAAGAGTTCGACCAAAGAGTGGGGCAAATGATTTGCGTCTCAGCAACCCCTGCAAAATACGAGCTTTCCGAGGCGGGACAAGTAGTTGAACAGTTAATTCGACCAACTGGATTAATAGACCCCGAAATCACCGTTAAACCGACTAAAAACCAAATAGACGATTTACTTATTGAGATAAATAAAGTGACTGCCGATAGGGGTAGGGTGCTTATAACCACGCTTACTAAGAAAATGGCGGAAAGTCTTACCGAATATTTAAAAGAAAACGGTGTAAAAGTGCGTTATATGCACAGTGACATAGACACAATGGAGCGTATAGAAATCGTTTCCGCCCTTCGTAGCGGAGAGTTTGACGTGCTCTGCGGTATAAATCTTTTAAGAGAGGGATTAGACCTTCCTGAAGTAAAGTTAGTTGCTATATTAGACGCAGATAAGGAAGGGTTTTTGCGTAGCGAAACCTCTCTAGTGCAGACCATAGGTAGAGCTGCGAGAAATGCCGAGGGCAGAGTTATAATGTATGCAGACGTCGTTACCGGCAGTATGAAACGCGCGATTGACGAAACCGAGAGGAGAAGAAAAGTACAGTCGGAATATAACAAAGAACATAATATAACCCCAAAAACCATTATAAAAAATATCGTAAATACTTTGGAAATAACCCAAAAGACGGATAGGACTAAAGACGTTAAAAAGCAAGATATACCCGATGAGATTGAAAAGTTAAAGGCACTGATGAAGATTGCCTCTGCAAATCTTGATTTCGAAAGGTGCATTGAGATAAGGGATACTATAGCAAAACTTAAACTAAAAATGAGAAAGTAGGAAGTTATGGAATACTTAAAGATTAAAGGAGCAAAAGAGAATAACCTAAAAAACGTGGATTTAACCATTCCAAGGGAAAAACTCGTAGTGTTTACGGGGCTTTCCGGCAGTGGAAAGAGTACGCTTGCATTTGAAACGATTTATGCGGAAGGGCAAAGAAGATACGTTGAAAGTCTTTCAAGTTACGCCAGAATGTTTTTAGGTCAAATGGAAAAGCCAGACGTCGAATCTATAGAGGGTTTATCGCCTGCAATATCTATCGACCAAAAAACCACTTCCCACAATCCGCGCTCGACGGTTGGAACTGTTACTGAAATTTACGATTATTTTAGGCTATTATTTGCGCGCGTGGGCGTTCCGCATTGTCCTAACTGTGGCAGAGAGATAACCCGTCAAACAGTAGACCAAATTGCTGATAAAGTTATGGAAATGGAAGAAGGCTCAAAGATTTTAATAAACGCGCCCGTTATCCGTGGTAAAAAAGGCGAGTACAGCAAGAACTTTGAAAGTTATAAAAAAAGCGGGTTTGCAAGGGTAGAAGTAGACGGAGTTGTATACGATTTAGAAGAAGAAATAAAACTTGATAAAAACAAAAAGCACACGATAAGTGTGGTCGTTGACCGCTTGGTTGTTAAAGAGGGTATTGAAAAGCGTCTCTCAGACAGTCTTGAAACAGCCTTAAAACTTGCTGACGGTTTGGTTTCCGTACAGTTATTAGGGCAGGAAGAAAAGATTTATTCTACAAAATATTCTTGTCCTGATTGCGGAATTAGTATAGAAGAGATTGAACCTAGACTGTTTTCTTTTAATAATCCTTACGGGGCTTGTCCGGAATGTTTAGGTTTAGGTTTTAGGAACGAGATTGACGAAGGGTTGGTAGTTAAAGACCCGAATAAATCCTTAAATGAAGGAGCGATGACTATAACAGGCTGGAATTTGGACAGCGGGAAAATGGCGCACATGTATTTTTCTTCCCTTTCAAAACATTACGGTTTTAGTTTGGACACACCGGTAAAGGATTTGCCTAAAGATATTTATAATATGCTACTTTACGGAAACAACGGTGAAAGAATAAAAATGCAATACGACACGAGAACTTTTAAGGGTAGTTATGAAAGTGCTTGGGAGGGCGTTATTCCTAACCTCAAAAGGCGTTACCGTGAGACTAGTAGTGATTACACAAAGAGTGAGATTGAACGTTATATGACCGTTTTGCCTTGCAATACTTGTGGTGGGAAAAGGCTTAAAAAAGAGGCTCTTGCGGTAAAAATTAATGGCAAAAATATTTCCGAACTAACTGATATGCCTGTATCTGAGCTTTACGCTTTTATCGATAATTTAACTTTTGATAATACTTCAACGCTTATTGCTACGCCTATAGTTAAGGAGATAAAAGCAAGACTAAAATTTTTAATTGACGTTGGACTTAATTATCTTACGCTATCGCGTAGTGCCTCTACTTTATCTGGTGGAGAAGCTCAAAGAATAAGGCTGGCAACACAGATAGGAAGTGGGCTTACGGGCGTGCTTTATATACTTGACGAGCCGAGTATAGGCTTACATCAGCGAGATAATGAAAAGCTAATCGGCACGCTTAAAAGATTGCGAGACTTAGGGAACACTTTGATAGTGGTTGAACACGACGAGGATACAATGCGTTCAGCAGATTATATCGTGGACATAGGACCTAAAGCGGGCGTTCACGGTGGAGAAGTTGTTGCGTGCGGAAGTATAGAGGATATAATAAACGAGCCTCGCTCAATTACGGGTGATTATCTTGCCAGAAGGCGCAAAATAGAAATTCCAGAGCGCAGAAAAGAATCTGACGGTAGATTTTTAACAGTAGTCGGCGCAAAACAAAATAACCTTAAAAATATTGACGTAAGTTTTCCCGTCGGTTTGATAACTGCGGTTACCGGAGTTTCTGGGAGTGGAAAGAGTTCACTCGTCAACGAAATCATTTACCCTTCGCTCGCAGTAAAATTAAACAATGCAAAACAACGTGAAGGGAATTACACTAGAATAGACGGAATAGAACACTTTGATAAAGTAATACAAATAGACCAGTCGCCTATCGGAAGAACGCCAAGGAGCAATCCTGCGACTTACACAGGTGTGTTTTCGGCAATTAGAGAACTTTTTGCATCTACTCCCGACGCAAAAGAGAGGGGGTACAAGGCAGGCAGATTTTCATTTAACGTTGCAGGCGGAAGGTGTGAAAATTGTGAAGGCGACGGTATAATTAAAATTGAAATGCATTTTTTGCCCGATATGTACGTTCCCTGCGAAGTGTGTAAAGGGCAAAGATACAATAGAGAAACTTTGCAAGTTAAATATAAAGGCAAAAATATCAGCGACGTGCTAAATATGACGGTGGACGAGGCGTGTGAATTTTTCCGTCCGTTCGCAAGCATATATAATAAGATTAAAACCTTAAAAGACGTTGGACTTGGTTATATTAAGTTAGGTCAAAGTTCAACAACCCTTTCAGGTGGTGAAGCGCAAAGAGTTAAACTCGCCACCGAGCTAAGTAAACGAGCAACAGGAAAAACTCTTTATATTTTAGATGAGCCTACAACCGGTCTACACAGTTACGACGTGGATAAGCTTTGCATGGTGATTAAAAAGTTACAAGAAAGCGGTAATACCGTAATTATTATTGAGCATAATTTAGACGTCATAAAACTAGCCGACTATATTGTAGATTTAGGTCCTGAAGGCGGTAACGCTGGAGGCATGGTCATTGCTTTTGGAACACCCGAGCAAGTAGCAAATAATCCGCAAAGTTTTACTGGACAATTCTTAAAGAAAATTCTTAAATAAAAAAACTATTATTAAAACGCGCACTTTAAAAATCAGATTCAAGGTAGAGTCTGATTTTTTCTTTTGTCGATAAAAATTTAATAAACCCCTTGACAATAAGAGTACTTCGTGATATGATGTATTACACAAAGAGAGGTATTCTATGGATATACAATTAAAACGAGGGTTGCTGGACGTATGTGTACTGACTGCAATTAAGAACGAAGATTCATATGGGTATAAGATAATAAAGGATATAAAGCCTTATATGGAGATGTCGGAATCTACTCTTTACACAATTTTGAAGCGTTTAGAACTTTCGAAGATGCTAACCGTGCGCACAATTGAGCACGGAGGAAGGTTGAGAAAGTATTATCATATTACGAGTGCGGGACTAAAGCGTATTGAAGAATTTAAGAAAGAGTGGAGCGAGGTTATGTCAATTTATCAATTTATAAGTAAGGGGGGAATCGGAAATGAAAAAGCATGAATTTTTAGACGCGCTAAAAAATAGGTTAGCGGGGCTACCAAAGAGCGAGCTTGAAGAACGCCTAAGTTTTTATAGTGAAATGATTGACGATAGAATTGAAGAAGGGCTAACGGAGGAAGAAGCCGTATCAAAAATCGGCTCGGTAGACGAGGTTGCAAAAGATATTCTTTCGGATATTCCTTTTTTTAAAATTGCAAAAGAAAAAATTAAACTTAAAAGAAGTTTAAAAAGTTGGGAGATAGTGCTTTTGGCGGTCGGTTTACCTATTTGGTTGTCGCTTCTCGTCAGCATAATCGCAGTTATAATTTCACTTTATGCAGTGATATGGTCTGTAATCATATCGTTGTACGCAGTTCTTATTTCATTGATAGCGGGCGCAATTGGTGGAGTGTTGTTTTTTATTGGCTTATTAGTTTCGGGTAAGTCTCTCTCTGCATTTGCCGTTTTAGGCGCAAGTATTTTTGTCGTCGGACTTGCCTTATTAACTTTCATTGCTTGCAAAAAAGCTACTAGATATATTTTGCTTTTAACAAAAAAGATAACAATTTTTATCAAGCAATGTTTTCTTATAAAGGAGGAACAGTAATGAAAAAAACGACTAAATTTTTGATTTATTTATCTATTTTTTTTATGATATTAGGTCTAATTATTTTCGGAGGCGTGATGACCATGCTTAAATGGGATTTTAGAAAATTATCAAGTTTTAAGTATCAAACTAATAACTATGAAATAACTGAAGAATATAACAACTTGACAATTATAACGGATACGGCAAACGTTTTAATTTTACCGTCTGAGAATTCACAAACTTCAATTGTATGTTATGAACAGAAAAATGCAAACCATTCAGTAGCTGTGCAAAATGGAGCGCTAGAAATAAAATTAAACGATATTAGAAAGTGGCACGAGCGTATAGGCATAGATTTTAGCTCACCTAAAATAACCGTTTATCTTCCGCAAGGGGAACACGGAGCACTTTCAGTGAAGTTGAGCACGGGTGATGTCGAGATTTCTAAAGAATTTAAATTTGAAAGTATCGAAGTCTTGGGAAGTACGGGAGATGTGAGAAATTACGCATCTAGTTTAAACGGAGTTAAAATTACTACAAGTACCGGCGATATTTTATTAGAAGATATAACTGCACAAAGCGTTGACCTTGCAGTTTCCACAGGTAAAATTATTGCGTCTGACCTTAAATGCGAGGGGGATTTTAAGGTAAAAGTGTCTACTGGCAGAACGAGTTTAACAAGAGTATCGTGCAAAAATTTAACTTCAACCGGAAACACGGGCAGTATAAAGCTGGCGAGCGTTATCGCGATAGAAAAGTTTGATATTAAAAGGACCACTGGCTCAGTAAAGTTCGAGCTTTGTGACGCAAAAGATATTTTTATTGAAACCGATACGGGAGACGTTGAGGGAACGCTACTGTCAGAAAAAATATTTTTACCAAGAAGTAGTACGGGAGATATAGACGTTCCTAAAACGGTAAACGGAGGAAGATGCGAAGTCACAACGAGTACAGGTGACATAGAAATAACTATAGTTTCTAAATAATCATTTCAGGGCGGTTGCAATAAAGATGCGATTGCCCTATTAAATTTTTGCGACATTTTTATGATGCGTCAGTTATAATATATATTATTTAAATATATTATTTAAAATATTTTTTAAAAATAGAGGGAAAAAGCGTTCGAATAGCGTAATATTATTCGGTATAGCAAAAAAGGGGATGTTATGAAAGATAAAACTTTACAAAAAGAGGAAATGTTTTTATCGCAATACGCACTTAAATCAAAAGACACGGTTGGCAGACTAAAAGAAGAAGCACCTTGTCCCATGCGTACCGATTTCGAACGGGACCGAGATAGGATTATACACTGTAAAGCCTTTCGTCGGTTAAAAAATAAAACGCAAGTTTTCTTTTCGCCTGAAGGAGACCACTATAGAACACGGCTTACTCACACTTTAAACGTTTCGCAAGTGGCAAGAGCGATAGCAAGGTCGCTTAATTTAAACGAAGATTTAACCGAGGCAATTGCGCTAGGGCACGATTTGGGGCACACGCCTTTCGGACATTCGGGTGAGAGAATACTTAATAAGCTTAGTCCTAAAGGTTTTCTTCACAATTTGCAATCTGGCAGAGTTGTGGACGTTTTGGAAAAAGACGGAGAGGGGCTTAACCTTACTAGAGAGGTTGTAGACGGAATTATAAACCACAAGATGAGTTGTAATCCAAAAACTCTAGAGGGCAAGGCAGTCAGCTTGGCTGATAGAATAGCATACATAAATCACGATATAGACGACGCGGTAGACGGCGGATTTATCGTAAAAGAGGATTTACCTAAAAAATGCATAAAAATACTTGGGGAAACTTCAAGACAGCGAATTAATACCATGCTTTACTCAATTTACGTCGAGAGTGATGGCAAGAACAAGGTTGAGATGCAAGAAGAGGTGGCGGTTGCTACTAAAGAACTAAGAGACTTTATGTTCGAGCGCGTTTATAACGCAAAGACTTTCCGCGAAGAGGAAAAGAGGGCGGATAAAATGCTCACCGCACTTTATGAATATTATATGAAATCGCCCGAGAGCCTGCCTGAATTTTATTTAGGTAGGTTAGAGGTAGACGATATAGACACGGTGCTTTGCGACTACATATCCGGAATGAGCGATATGTACGCAGTGAAAACTTTTAACGAGATTTTTGTGCCGAAAAATTGGAAGCTTTGATTATAAATAATAATAAAGGATAAAATGAAAGGATTTGACGCTAAGTTCATTGATGAACTTAAAAGAAAAAACGATATAGTCGACGTGGTCGGCAAATACGTTCGATTGGAACAGCGTGGAGGAAACTTCTGGGGGAAGTGTCCTTTTCATCATGAAAAAACAGCGTCTTTTTCAGTTAATTCTTCAAATCAGTTTTTCTATTGCTTCGGTTGTCATAAAAGCGGTGACGTGATAAGTTTTATTATGGAGATTGAATCGCTTGATTTCAACGACGCTGTTAAATTTTTAGCAGAGCGTGTTAAAATGCCTCTTCCAGAAGTTAGATACGACGACGAAAAAATACGCGAACAGAAAAAGCAAAAAGAACGAATTTTAGAGCTTTTAAAAGACACGGCTAGATTTTACGCCTTAAACTTAAGAAAAGAGGGTGCGGAAAAGCACTTAGAATATATATTAAAAAGAAAAATCTCCACAGAGTGTGTGGCAAAATTTGGATTAGGAGCATCGCTTTCTTTTAACGGTTTAGTTGCGCACCTTAAAGAAAAAGGCTACACTTATGAAGAAATGACCGCTTCCGGCGCAGTAGACGTCAAAGACGGAAGATATTACGATTCGCTTGGCGGTAGGTTAATAATACCTATCATAAATCAATTCAATCAAGTGGTCGCGTTTGGTGGAAGACTATTAGAAAAGGCGGATTTTGCAAAGTATAAAAATACGCGTGAGACAAGCGTGTTTCTAAAAAGCAATAACTTATATAATTTAAACAACTTAAAAAAACTTAAAAACGAGAAAGGAATATCGAGCGTTATTATAGTAGAAGGGTATATGGATACCATATCGCTTGTATCTGCGGGCATAAACAACGTAGTTGCGAGTATGGGTACTTCCCTAACTAAAGACCAAGCACGAATAATAAAACGTTATACTGATAAAGTTTTTATAAGTTACGACGGTGACTTTGCGGGGCAAAAAGCGTCTATAAGAGGCTTAGAAATTTTAAGTGAAGAGGGGTTAGAGGTAAAGGTCGTTTGTTTGCCTGACGGAATGGACCCCGATGACGTTATAAAAAATTTAGGCGCTGAAGGGTACTTGAAACTGCTTGCCGACGCAAAGCCTTTGATAGATTTTAAGTTGGACATTTTGAAAAGAACTTACGATTTAAGTACAGTTGATGGGAAGCGGAAGTTTACAAGTAAGGCTATTTCAGTTATTCGTGAAAGTCCTTCTCCAGCCGAGCAAGAAGATTTACTTAAAACGGTAAGAGACCTTACGGGAACAACTTTCGAAGCGTTAAAGAGGGAACTATATTCAACTCCGCAAAAAGAAATTGAAAAAAGAGAAGAAACGCCTCAATTTAACGATAACGTTGGAGACAAGACCGCGCTTGCGTCAAGATTCATTCTAGCGTCTTATTTGTTTAATAAGCAGTTCGCGAAGGAAACGGATATTACCGCTTTGGAGTTTTATTCACCTATTCATCGAGGGATTAAAGAGCATATCGTTGAGAGGATAAACAGTGGACAAGAAGTAAAGTTTTCCGACCTTTATGAAGTTTTTAACGAAGAGTTTAGCGAGGAGGTTTCGCGCATAGCGGGAATGGAGCTTGAAGAAAATAATACTTTAGACCAAGCGACGTATTTTTTCGATTGTGTAAAGACCTTAAAATTGCACACAATAACCGAAAAGATAGATAATTTGAGCAAAATGTTTTCTTTAGAAACGGACAACGATAAGCGCAGAGAACTGACAAAAGAAATAACTAAACTTTTAGCGGAAAAGAAAAATTTATTATAAAAATACACGCTCAGATAGCGTAACGGTGCATAATTAAACTAACGAGAATGTTAGACACGGGAGGAACAGGAAATGGAAGAAAAAAAGAACAAGACCGCAGTAAAGGCAAAAGAAGTTAACGACGAATTAAGTGTTGAGCTTTTGTCGGCGGTTGGTAACCTTATTACCGAATTTAAAAGGAGTGGGAGTATATCCACCACTCATTTAATGGACAAAATAGAAAAATACAAACCAACGCCTATGGATATGGAGGAAATTTATAAACTCTTCGATGATTCGGGGGTTCAAATAATCGATGAGGCTATAAGGGATAAAGATATATACGACCAACTCCTAAAAGAAGTAAGCATGGACGACCCGGTTAAGATGTATCTTAAAGATATTGGTAAAGTTCCACTTCTTCAACCTGACGAGGAGACCGAACTAGCAAGACGAATGATGGACGGAGACGAGCAGGCAAAACGTCTTTTATCCGAGGCTAACTTAAGGCTTGTAGTATCAATAGCTAAAAGATACATGGGAAGAGGAATGCAATTTTTAGACCTTATACAGGAAGGAAACTTGGGGCTAATGAAGGCAGTTGAAAAGTTTGACTATCAAAAAGGGTTTAAATTTTCAACGTATGCAACGTGGTGGATAAGACAAGCAATAACTCGTGCTATTGCTGACCAAGCAAGAACAATTCGTATTCCCGTGCACATGGTTGAAACCATTAATAAACTCATTAGGATTTCCAGAAGACTGTTGCAAGAGTTGGGAAGAGAACCTCGCCCCGAAGAAATTGCTAAAGAAATGGAAATTTCGGTTGAAAGGGTAATTGAAATTCAAAAGATTGCTCAAGACCCTGTTTCGCTTGAAACGCCTATCGGCGAAGAGGACGATAGCCATCTTTCCGATTTTATAGAAGACGAAAGGAGTGCAGCTCCTACCGATGCGGTTTCTTATAATATGCTTAAAGAACAGCTAATAGGTGTATTAGATACGCTTACCCCTCGTGAAGAAAAAGTTTTAAGACTTCGTTACGGATTAGACGACGGAAAGCCGAGAACACTTGAGGAAGTTGGAAAAGAATTTAACGTTACTAGAGAAAGAATCCGTCAAATTGAGGCGAAAGCACTCAGAAAACTCCGTCACCCTAGCCGTTCAAAAAGATTGAAAGACTATATAGATAAGCAATAATATGACCGATAGATTAGAAAAAATATTTTCTTTAATTCCGAAAGCAAACGTGTTTGCAGATATTGGTTGTGACCATGGATACATAGCAAAGGCCATGCTGGAAAGTGGGAAATGTCAGAAGGCTATAATTTCCGATATAAGCGAGAAATGTCTTAATAAAGCGCGCGAATTGCTTAGTGAAGATATTGCTAACGGGCGTGCAGAAAGTGTTGTTTCCGATGGCTTTGATAAGGTAGTCGGAGCAGACGTTGCATTAATCGCTGGAATGGGTGGTGAGGAAATTTGCAGTATATTAGAAAAAGCGCAAATTTTGCCCGAAAAACTTGTGCTTCAGCCCATGAAAAATCCTGAAAAAGTGCGCCTGCTTTGCTTGAAAATTGGTTACGTAACCGAAATAGATAGAGTTTTTAAAAGCGCGGGTAAATTTTACGACGTTATGGTGTTGACAAAAGGGCAAGGGATTTTAACCGAGCAAGAAATTGAGTTTGGCAAAGATAATATTTTAAAAAACAATAAAGATTTTAAAGAAAAATTACTTATTGAGATAAATAAAATTAATAATTATTTAGAGGCGGAAAATATTTCAGATAAAACAAAGTTAGAACTGACCGCCCGTTTGGAAAAATATAAAAAATATGTATAAAGCAAATGAATTTTTAAAATTACTTGAAGAATTTGCCCCCTTGTCGCTAAGTTATAAAATGATAGAACTCGGGGACTACGATAATAGTGGGATTATAGTGGAAAGTCACGACCAAGTTAGTAGTGCGTTATTCACGCTTGATTTAACAGAGCAGGCGGTCACACGTGCCGTTGAGTTAGGTTGCGATACGATAGTAACGCATCACCCGGCAATTTATACCCCTATAAAAAATTTAAGCTATAAAGGGCAAACCTCAGCAATTTTAAGTGCTATAAAAAACAATCTGAACGTTTTTTCTATGCATCTTAATTTAGACGTTAGTAAAAACGGAATCGACCAATGTTTAGCTCAAGGCTTAGGTGGTCAAAATATTAAGGTGATAGATAAAATAGAGCAAGACGTAGGATATGGCAGAGCGTTTATTTTAGAGAAAATTGATATTTGTGAGTTTGTTCAAAATATTAGAAAAAAGTTTGATTCAGACAAAATTATTTATTATGGCAATTCACCGGTAATAAACGTCGCGTCTTTCTGCGGTGCGGGTGGCTCACATGCGGTTTCCGTAGCGTTAGAAGAGGGGAACTTAATTGACACAGTAGTGACGTCAGATATAAAACATCACGAAATTTTAGCACTTATAGAAAAGAAAATAAACGTAGTGGTCATACCTCATTACGTTTCGGAAGAATTTGGATTTAATAAATTTTACCAAAGCGTTTTACAAAATTTAAAAGGTAAAACGTGTGCGTATTATTTTGCAGATAAAAGATTTATGTAAAGGAGAACGATTATGATTAAAGCATTATTGGATTATCAAATTGCAGATGCAAAACTCAAAGATATTGAAAAGGTACTTTCAGGAAGCGAAGAAAGAAAAAAAGCCATGAGCGCGAAAAAATATCTCGAAGGGGTTGAAGATAACGTAAATAAGCTCGATACTCGCGCGGCAGAACTTAACACTGCCTACGAAGCGTTAAACGATGATTTAAATAAGCTTAAAGAACAAAGTCAGGCAATTTCTGACGGCATTACTCAGGTTGAGGATGAAAAGCAAGCGACGTATTTAATTAAAAAATCAGATGAATTAATGGCGAAAATAAAAACCTACAGTACAAACTTATCAAAGTTATATGAAGAAATTCAAACGCTTTTAAAAGAATACTCAAAGATAAAGGCAACCACTAAAGTCGCACAAGAGCAGTATAATGAAAACGCTAAAAAGTACGGGGAACTTAAGGAATCATATAAAGCCGAAAAAGACAACGTGGAAAAAGAGCTAGAGCAATTAAAGAGTAAAGTAGACCCAGCTTTGATGGAGCGTTATTTAAGGAAAAGGAACAACAAGATTTACCCCATATTATATGCGGTTAGAGGTAACGTGTGTGGGGCTTGTAATATGGAGCTACCCATGTCGGAAATGAATAAATTAAAAAACGGAGAAGTCATCGACTGCGACCAGTGCGGTAGAATGATTTATCTAAGTCAAGATTAAAATGCTTGCCCGCCACTTTGTGGCGGGCATTTTTTTATTAATAAACGCGACAAAAGGGAAATTAACCATAATATTTGATAAAAATTCTAGTTTACTAGAGTCGCTATTTGTATCTAAGTTTAAATATATATTTAAATATTAAAAAAATTAGTTTAAAGGATTGTAAAAAACCATCGTTTTTGTTATAATTAATATAGGCGCAGTAGCGTACGATTTTTTCGAGGTGGGACTTTGAACGGCTTAGGTAGAAAAAAGGAGCAAGAAGAAAAAAAACAGTCGGTGTTTACCCGTGAAACTTTCGGGGTGGTATTAATATTGTTTGCCACCTTATGTTTGGTATGTTTAATTACACGCGGTTCTATTTTTGCTTTGCCCGGCGAATGGGTTAATTCCTTTTTATTCGGTTGCTTCGGCTATTTTTCTTACGCGGTGATTATATGGTCTATTATTTGCGGTGTTAGATTGGTTACCGACAAAAAATCAAAGATGCCTTTTAAGACTAAAACTCTTCTAACGCTTGCGTTTACTTTGATTGCACTAATAACGCACATTGCGACAATGAGTGGCAAAGAGCTTTCTTATATTGATTACGTAAAAACCTCTTATTTTATGGCGGTTGAGGGTGGAATAAAAACCTGCTCTGGTGGAGGAATGTTTACTGCATTCATTGCACAACCATTAAGCAAACTTATGACGGACGTTGGGTGTTACGTCGTATTTGGTATATCATTTTTAGTCGTAGGTTATTTTTTATTAAAAAATTTCGGGTATGGGTTTGTAAAGCCACAAGGCAGTTCTCAAAAGTTTAGAAGTTCGTTTGTAAAATCTGACAATATAACATTAAGTGCAAGCGAGGAAGAAGAGAAGCATGAAGAAGAAACTCCATCAGTTCAAAATAGTTATGAACCTGTAAGTAAGCAACGCTTATTTATAACTAATCCCGATAGTTTTGGATTAAAGAACAAGCACGAAATAAAGAAGGATAATCTTTCTTCTGGAATAAAACTTGGATTTTCAGAAGGTGGGCTAGGTGTTGTAAAAATCTCCGAAGAAAAGTCTGTTCCTAAAGCAGGTGAAGAATATAAAAAGAAGCTTGAGTATATAAAAACTCCTGCTACTTTAGACATTGATGCTTTAAGAGAAAACGTTAGACAGTCTGCTGTTTCAACTAATAAATACGTTAAGCCAACAAGTGGGCAAAAACCGTTTGTTGAAACGGTGAACGACGGAACGTATACGACTGTATCCGATTACGTAAATAAATATACGCCGGAATCGAATAAAAAACAAGACCAAACGGAAATCCCGTTTATTGAACACGCTGATTCGGTGACTTTAGATGGGCAAGACGCTAAATCCCGCGCAGATAAATTTGAAAGGTTATACGTAGATAATCAAGAAGAAACATCTATACCGCCTATTGTTGATGAAAACGTTTTCCGTCCATTACCGGAAGAGAAAGAAGCTCAATTTATATCGGCTAGCACGGAAGAAAATAAAATAGACGAGCAAATTCCACTTGTGGAAGAAAGTTCAGATTTTAACGTTTTTGTAGATGAAAAAAATCTTCAAGATAAAAAAGATGAAGAAAGCACAGGGATTGGTCCTAGCATTTTAAGGGCAGAAGGAAGAGTTGGAAGTATTTTTGGATTAAATAACGAGGAAAAAGAAGAGCAAAAACCTCAAAAAGAAAGCGAGCCGAATGGGTTTACTAGTAGAGCCAGAGCGGATGGGAATTTAAGTTCGCGTCGTGGTTTTAACTTTGGACAACCGGAAAAAGAACAAGTAAAAGCCGAGCCTGAAAAGGTTAAAAAACCAGCACCGCCCATTAATAGAAAATACCACCGCCCACCGATGGACTTGCTTGAAACCTATTCACAGCCAGTGGACGTGCAACAAGAAAACCATCAAGAGAGAATGGAAATTATTCAAAAAACTCTTGAAGAGTTCCATATAAATGCTGTACCGCAAAGTTACGTGCAAGGTCCTGCCTTTACCAGATATGAAATTATGATGCCAGCAGGCGTTTCGGTTAAAAAAGTATTGGGGTTTGACGACGACTTAAAGATGCGTCTTGCTGCAAAAGACGGTGTACGAATTGAAGCACCGATTCCAGGTAAAAACCTTGTAGGCGTGGAGGTTGCTAATAACACTAAAGCAACTGTCGGCTTTAGAGAAGTTATCGAAGGGCTTACTAATAATCCTAAAAAAGGCGCGCTTATGTTTGCCGTAGGTAAAGACATCGTTGGCAATTCTATAAGTTATGATTTGGCAAAAGGTCCGCATTATCTAATTGCCGGCGCAACAGGTTCTGGAAAGAGCGTGTGCTTGCACGTTATGATTCTTAGCTTATTGATGAGATACAGTCCAGAGGAATTAAAAGTCGTGCTTGTCGACCCGAAAGGTGTAGAGTTTAGAAAATATGAGCATATACCGCATCTTTTAGTAGACGAAATAATAACCGATTCTAAGCGCGTGCTTTCACTTCTTAAATGGGCATACGAAGAAACAAGCAGACGAAACGATATGTTTACCGAAGCAGGCGGAGAAGTAAGCAATATTGACGATTACAATAAGTATATAGCAAGCGACACCGTTCCTAAATTGCCGAGAATTGTGTTCTTTATAGACGAACTTGCAGACCTTATGGAAACTTGTAAAAAAGATTTGGAACAGCGTATACGTATGGTTGCGGCTAAATCGCGTTCTGCTGGTATACATTTAGTGCTTGCAACCCAGCGTCCGTCAGTAGACGTTATAACGGGTACCATTAAAGCTAATTTACCCTCAAGAATTGCGCTTAGAGTTATGAATTACGCAGATTCGTCAACTATACTCAGTGAGGGTGGTGCGGAAAAACTATTAGGTAACGGCGATATGCTACTTAAAGATTCGTCTATGGGTAATTACGAGCGTTATCAAGGTGCGTATATAAGCGGTAGAGAGATAACAAACGTCGTAAATTATATAAAAGAAAAGAACGTAGCATATTTTGACGACGAACTTAAGGAGTATCTTGAAAACGAAACAAATCCAAAGCCTGAAGAGACGGCTTATGATAGTGAAGAGGCGAGTGATGCAAATGAAATTAACGAGTTTTTCTTAAAAGCATTGTGGCTTGCTGTAAATACTCAAACTGTATCCATTTCACAACTTCAACGCCGTTTCCAAATAGGATATTCAAGAGCCGGTGGATTAGTGGATAAAATGGAAAGAATGGGCTTTGTTTCCCCCAACGAGGGTAGTAAAGCTAGAAAAGTATTATTGACTAGAGAAGAATTTGAGAATAGATTTGGCGCAATGCCCGACTAAAAAGGTAGATTATGGTAAAGTGTAAGCGCGTGGGCGTGGTGTCGCTCGGCTGTGATAAAAACAGAGTAGATACTGAAAAAATGCTAGCAGTTTTGGAAAAAAGACATGAGTTGGTCAGCGATATAGAAAAAGCCCAAGTTATCATAATTAACACCTGTGCATTCTTGCAAAGTTCAAGAGAAGAAGCAATAGCTGAAATTTTTTCGGCTAACGAATATAAAAAGAGTGGAACGGCGGAAAAAATTATTGTGACTGGGTGCTTGCCACAAAAGTTTATAAACGATATTTTTGACGAGCTAATTGAAGTTGACGGGTTTTTGGGTATATCCGATTATAAAGAAATTTTAAGCGTTATAGACGATATATACGACGGTAAGCGCGTAAACGCAGTTGGTGAGCCGAAGAACGAGCAATGCACGGATAGAGTGCGTACTACAAATAATTATGCCTATCTTAAAATAGCAGACGGCTGTTCAAATCATTGCACTTATTGTCTTATTCCTTACATACGCGGGAAATATCGTTCGGTAGAAAAGGAAAAATTAATAGAAGAGGCTAAAAAACTCGGCAAAGTAAAAGAACTAATCTTGGTCGCGCAGGACACGGCAAGATACGGCAAAGATTTATATAATAGTTATACTTTAACCGACCTTGTTAAGGAGCTTTCTAATCTTGAAGAAATTGAAAGCATTAGGCTTTTATATTGTTATCCTGAAAATTTAACAGACCAACTTATAGAGCAACTAAAATATAATGATAAATTAATTAAATACATAGACGTTCCTTTGCAACATGCTGATGACTTAATTTTAAAGAGAATGAACAGAAAAGGAACGGGAAAAAATTATTTAGAGCTAATTAAAAAGCTCAAACATGAAGTTGAAGGTATTGCTATTCGCTCGACTTTTATAACGGGTTTTCCAGGCGAAAGTGAAGATGCGTTTAATAACCTTGTTAAATTTATTGAAGAAGCGGAACTTTTTAATTGTGGTTTTTTTAAGTACAGCAAAGAAGAGGGTACGCCTGCGTATAAATTAGACGGACAAATTGATGAAAAAGTAAAAAATGCTCGTCTTAAAAAGTTATATGCGGTACAAAAGAAGGTAGTCAATAAAAATTTGAAAAAGCTGTTAGGAACAGTTGTTTCGGTTATTGCAGAGGGCTTTGATTATGACAAACTCGTTTATTACGGTAGGGCGTATTTCAATGCTCCAGATATAGACGGAAAAGTTTACTTCTTTTCGGACGATGAAGTAGAAGTAGGTGAGCGATACAATATTAAAATAAAAGAAAAATCGGGTTATGACCTTTTTGGAGACAGAATATGAATTTGCCAAATAAGTTGACTATTTTAAGAATTATAATGATACCTATATTTGTCGCGCTTTTTTATATAAGTGCAATACCTTATCACTTTATAATGTCTGCTATTGTATTCGCCTTAGCCGCGTTTACTGATTTTTTAGACGGATATATTGCGAGAAAATATAATATCGTAACCGACTTAGGTAAGTTTTTAGACCCTATTGCGGATAAGGTGTTAGTTTCATCTGCGCTAATAATAATGCTCGTACCGATTGGCGGGGTCTTAATTATTCCAGAATATGGTGCGATTGCGGTTGCAATTATTTTGGCGAGAGAATTAGTTGTAAGCGGTTTCCGTATGGTAGCGGCCTCTAAAGGCATGGTAATTGCTGCTGATAAATCTGGAAAAATAAAAACATTTGTAACAGATGTAGCTATCGTTATATTATTAGTTGGTGCGGATATTACTCCGAAATTATACGGTTATATGAATTTAGCAGGACTTATACTTTTAGGAATTGCGACAATTCTTACCATAATTTCTGGAGTTGAATGTATAGTCAAGAACAAAGCGGTGTTAAAAGGTTAAAATGAAAACGGCATTAGTGTTTTTTAGGTCTGTTGAGCGCGAGTTTGACGGGGAATATTATTCGAGAGTGGTCGACGCGTTTAAGAGCGCGGGAATCGACGTAAATACTATTGAAATCCTTGACAGAAACGACAGCCACTCTTTCCGCGAGCGTTTTGACAGTTTTTACGACACAATAGAAAATCTAATAATCGTAGACGGCGAGGATAGAGATTTCGACCTTAAAGAACTTATTGCTGAAAAAATGGAAACGGTGCTGATTGAGAATGAAAATGCAAGCATTTTCCTCGATGCGGTCAGCAAAAACGATGGTGTGGAATATTCGGCTCAGTATGCGAAACTACCTATAGAATCGACTATTATACCAAACATTAAAGGGGCGTACCAAGGTTTTATTTTAGATAAAAGTGGTTTTACAGTAGTAGTAGTTCCGGAGGAATATTGCCAGTTAAAACCAATGTGCGATAAGTACGTTGTTCCATATTTAGAGAACAAATACGGCATAAAAAGCAAGAGGTTGTTGCTAAAATATTTTGGTGATATTTTGGCGTTAGACGATACACTCTCGCAAGCGGAGAGCATTTACGAGGGGCTAAAGTGTAACATATACCGTAAATATGGAGACGTCAGTGTGGATTTGCTTTTTGACGCGCAAGATGAAAGCGAGAGGGGAGAAGTCGTTCGTTTTATAGTTGGAAAATTAAAGGAAAATATTTACGCAGAGTTTGACACAACGCTTGGCGAAAGGCTGTTCGATTTATTGAGATTGAAAAATCTTAAAGTGTCGGTTGCGGAGTCTTTTACGGGCGGAAGAGTAGTTGCAGATATAATTAAGAATCCCGGTGCATCTGCATTTGTTGACGAGGGGGTAGTTAGTTACTCTAACGAGAGTAAAATTGAAAGGCTTTCCGTTACAAAAGAAGATTTGATAAGGCACGGTGCGGTAAGTTCGGTCGTTGCTTATCAGATGGCGTTGGGGTTACTTAAAGGTGGAAAGTGTGACTTAGCGATTGCTACGACGGGTATTGCGGGACCAAAGAGTGACGACACACAAAAACCCGTTGGACTATGCTATATAGCAATAGGCATGCGTGACGGAGTGCATACTTATAAACTGAACTTGTCGGGAAGTAGAGAGGAAATTACCGAAACAGCGAAAAACACAGCGCTGTTTCTGGCGATAAAAAAATTAAAAAATATATAAAGAGGAAAAACTAAATGGATGAATCTAAAATTAAAGCGCTAGACGGCGTGATGGCGCAAATTGAAAAACAATACGGAAAAGGCGCTATAATGCGCTTAGGTCAAAATGCTGGGGACACAAATATCGAAGTATTGCCAACAGGTTGCTTATCACTCGATTTAGCGATTGGCGTGGGTGGACTTCCAAGGGGTAGAATTATTGAAATATACGGACCGGAGTCGTCTGGAAAAACTACGGTTGCTTTGCACGTGATTGCTGAAACACAAAAGGCAGGCGGTATAGCAGCGTTCGTAGACGCAGAGCATGCTTTAGACCCTGTTTACGCAAAAAATCTAGGGGTGAATTTAGATGAGCTTTACGTTTCACAGCCCGACACCGGAGAACAAGCACTTGATATTACCGCTTCGTTAGTAAACAGTAAAGCGGTGGACGTTATAGTTGTAGACTCTGTTGCAGCGCTTACCCCTAAAGCTGAAATTGAAGGGGATATGGGGGATTCTCACGTCGGACTTCAAGCAAGGCTTATGAGTCAAGCGTTGAGAAAACTGACAGCAATAACAAACAAGTCCAAAACTTGTATAATTTTTATCAACCAACTTCGTGAAAAGGTTGGTGTTATGTTTGGAAATCCCGAAGTGACTGCCGGTGGTAAAGCGCTTAAATTCTATGCAAGCGTGCGTATAGACGTACGCAAAGCCGACGCACTTAAAGACAGTGAGGGTGCTTACGGCAACCATACTAAGGCAAAGATTGTAAAGAATAAAGTCGCTCCTCCGTTTAAGACTGCTGAATTTGATATTATTTACGGAAAAGGTATTTCACACGGCAGTTGTTTAATTGATTTAGGATTAAATTACGACGTTTTGCAAAAGAGCGGGTCGTGGTTTTCGTATAATGGAGAAAAGATTGCTCAAGGCAGAGAAAAGGCTGTGGATTTCTTAGAAAATAACCCGGAAATTGCAGAAGAAATAAAAGCAAAAATTATGGACGCTTTTTATAATAAGAATAAACTAGCGTGATTTAATAATTGACTTTTGTTAAAATTTGTTATAAAATAGATTATAGAAGAATGCACGGAAAACCGTGTAACAATAAAAACAGGAGGGCATATTATTATGCAGAATTTTAATTACGGCTCCCTGTTCTTGGCGGACGTTGGCTCAACTGCCTACATTATCGCCATAGCAATTTTAGTGATATTGGCGATAGTCGGATGTTTACTATGTTGGAGAATGAGCGCTAAGTCTTTGACGGCTAAATACGAAAAAGACAGAGGCAGTATAGATGAACAAAGAAACAGAATGCTCGATGACGTTAGAGAAGAGAGCAAGGCTATTAAGAAAGAAGCTATTTTAGAAGCAAAAGAACAGGAAATTAAACTTCGCAACGATTTTGAACGCGAAACCAAAGAAAAACGCGCTGAACTCCAAAAATTGGAGAACAGACTTAACCAAAAGGAAGAAACTTTGGAGAGAAAGGAAGAAAACCTTGCGAAGAGAAACGACGAAACAACTAAACAACAGAACGCGTTAAAGGCAAAAGAAATCGAACTCGATAAAAAACTTGACGATATTGCAGTTCAACACGACAAGATGATTCAAGAGTTTGAAAAAATTTCACAAATGAGTAGGGAGGAGGCTAAACAACAACTTATTCTCTCTATCACTGACGAAGCTAAACGCGATGCTGCTGGCATGGTAAAGAACATTGAAGCAGAGGCTAAAGAAATGGGCGAGAGAAAAGCCAAAGAAATCGTTAGCCTTGCTATTCAAAAATGTTCTACAGAACAGGCGACTGAAATTACTGTTTCAGTTGTACCGCTTCCCAGCGACGATATGAAAGCAAGAATTATCGGTAGGGAAGGAAGAAACATAAGAACGCTAGAAAATGCGACGGGTATCGAACTTATTATAGACGATACTCCGGAAGTAGTAATAGTTTCGGGTTTTGACCCCGTGCGCCGTGAAGTTGCAAGAATAGCACTCGAAAAGCTTATTCAAGACGGCAGAATTCACCCCGCAAGAATTGAAGAAACTGTTGAGAAAGTTAAGAAAGAGCTTGACCAACAAATTAAAGAAGCGGGCGAAGCGGCTATGTTTGAGTGTAAGATTTTTGGGCTTCATCCGGAAATTGTCAAATTACTCGGTAGATTAAAATTCCGTACTAGCTACGGTCAAAACGTGCTAAAGCATTCGATAGAGGTGTCGCACTTAGCAGGCGTTATGGCGGCGGAACTCGGCGTGGACGAGGCTCTTGCAAAACGTGCGGGGTTGTTACACGACTTGGGTAAAGCCGTTGACTTTGAAATAAAAGGCACTCATATGCAAATCGGTGCAGATATTGCTAAAAAATATAAAGAAAATCCGTCTATCATCAATGCAATTCTCGCTCACCACGGCGACGTAGAGCCTAAAACTATTGAGGCTATTTTAGTACAAGCTGCGGACAGCGTTTCAGGTGCAAGACCTGGCGCTAGGCGCGAAACCACTACTAATTACGTTAAGAGATTGCAAAAACTCGAAGAACTCGCAGGTAACTTTAAGGGCGTTGACAACTGCTATGCTATTCAAGCAGGTAGGGAAATCCGCGTAGTCGTTAAACCTGAACAAGTTTCTGATAGTGAAGCGTTGTTCTTGGCGAAAGATATCGCTAAAAAGATTGAGCAAGAACTTGAATATCCTGGTCAAATCAAAGTTAACGTTATTCGTGAAACTAGAGCGACGGAATTTGCAAAATAAAATTAAAAAAGACTGCTATTGCAGTCTTTTTTTATTAGTTCTTATTTAATTTTGATTTACTAACAACGCCGTATAAAAAGACGATTGCTACTACTATTATTGTACCTAAAAAAATCCTTTTAACGTTTGCTTGTTTTTGACTAGGTAAAACTTCGCTGATAGGTGGAGTTGGGGTTATTTCAGGTAGAACGGTGGTGTCATTTTTATCCACTGATGGTAATTGTTCTTCTAAAACAGGTGGTAAGATTTCTGTTGTAGGCGGGGTTTCTTCCACGATGGGTGGAATAACTTCTGGTAAGACTTCAACGGTTTCGTTTTTGTGTAAATAGGTTATATAATCGCTTGAAACGTACGCCGTTTTGCCGTTGAAAGATGTTTGAGCAAATCCGTTTATAAAGCCAGTGACAATTGTGTAATCGCCTTTATAAGCCTTTCCGATTATATTTCCGTTAGGCGCGTTTCTAATATTTAAAGCGTCGGCAGTAATAAAATATCTACCTAGTTGATTTTTAGAAAAGTCAACGGCGTTTTCACCAACGAGATATTTTGGGGTAGCGTACGCTGAAATGCGAGAGTAATTAAGAGAATAAGACTTTTTAACTACGCCACCTGCGCCGTTATAGCCCGTTTGGCTGGCATTGCCTTCTACGGTGTATACTTTTTCATTATCGGAGTAAATCACAAGCCCTACGTGCGAATAAGCGTTCGAACCAGATGAGTTCTTAAAGAAAATTAAATCGCCCGTTTGTGGTGAATATTTTTGCGGAGTATTTATACTCGCGCCTGTTTTTTTTAGGTTTTCAATTAAAGTGTGGCATCCTGGGGCGTTACCACCGTACGCTGATTTTGGAACACTTGCGTGTGTTAAAGACCAACTAACGAAAGACGCGCACCAAGCGTAAGCGTAGCCGTCGTTTTGATACCCACTTAAAGCGCCAGTAACTTTAGTGTATTCAACGAAATTTTTACTGCCGTTTTGATTGTAACCATTTAGTTCGTTTTTAGAATTACCTTCGTGATAGCCGACTTGCGAAAGAGCAACTAAAACTGTGTTCGTTGCTTGATCGTCTGTTAGTTCAAGACTAGTTAAATTTTTGTAATAGATACTGTTTGCGTATGAGTTTGAAACGCTATGTTTTGTGCTGATCGCACGCGCTTTGGTGAGGTCTTCACTAAAAATATTCGGGAAAACCGCAACCAAAAAAGCCGTCAAAATAAATTTAATCGGTTTTTTCATTTGTACTTCTCCTGTATATTTACTGAATAAATTATATCATTTTTTACATTTAGCGTAAAGTAAAAATAATCAGATTTATACAGGTAATTTTTGCCAAAAAAAGCACCTTTTAGGTGCTTTTTGTTTCGAACAATAATATATAATTTTGTGGGGTTTGTACGTAGTGCTTTTTAAACAATCTTTTAAAATACGCGTTGTCGGAAAAACCTATAATGGTAGTAGTGAGTGGATTGTTTCAATTGGAAAATTAAAGGAAATTCGTGATTTTTTGAAATCAAAAGGGGTTTTTTGTAAAATTAAATAAAAAGCACACTTTTGTAAGTGTGCTTTTTTTGGTTTGTTATTTTAAAGTTGCTAACATTACTGCTTTTATGGTGTGCATACGGTTTTCGGCCTCGTCAAAGACGATTGATTGTTCACTTTCGAAAACCTCGTCAGTAACTTCAAGAGCGGTTAAACCAAACTTGTCGTAAATTTGTTTGCCTATAGTTGTTTTTAAATCGTGGAAGGCTGGTAGACAGTGCATAAATCTACATTGTGAGCCAGCGTTATCCATAATCATTTTGTTAACTTGATACGGTTTAAGGTCTGCTATTCTTTCTTCCCAAACTTTTTCAGGTTCGCCCATAGAAACCCAAACGTCGGTATAAATAACGTCGGCGTTTTTAGTTGCCATTATAGGGTCGGTAATAAATTCTAAAATAGCGCCTGTTTCTTTGGCTACTTCTTGACAAGCGTCAATAAGTTTTTGGTCAGGGAAGTACTTTTTAGGGGCGCACGCAACGAAGTGCATGCCCATTTTTGCGCAACCAACCATAAGCGAATTACCCATATTATAACGAGCGTCGCCCATATAAACGAGTTTTTTGCCTTTTAGAGAACCGAAATGCTCTTTAATAGTCATAAAGTCGGCTAAAATTTGGGTAGGGTGGAATTCGTTAGTTAATCCGTTCCACACAGGTACGCCTGCGTAACGTGCTAATTCTTCAACGATTTCTTGACCGTAACCACGGTATTCGATACCGTTGAACATTCTGCCTAATACTCTTGCCGTATCAGCGATACTTTCTTTCTTTCCGATTTGTGAACCACTTGGATCAAGGTATACTGGGTGCATACCAAGGTCGGAGCAAGCAACTTCAAAACTGCAACGGGTACGAGTACTAGTTTTTTCAAAAATAAGTGCAATATTTTTGCCGACTAAATCACGGTGAGATACGCCGTTTTTCTTTTGCTCTTTAAGGGTAAACGCAAGGTCGATAAGATAATCGATTTCTTGCGGGGTATAGTCTAAAAGTTTTAAAAAATGTCTGCCTTTTAAGTTCATTATTTACTCCTATTCGGCTATTACTTCTTTTAAGATTGAGATTGCCTTTTTTAATAAATCAAACGGAATATTAAGTGCAGGTAATAACCTTACTTTGTCTTTTGCAGTCAATACAAGTAAGCCTTTTTCGATACACTTAAGCGCTATATCTTTTGACGGCTTATCGCATTTTATACCGAGCATTAAACCTTTGCCTGAAACACTTACAACACCTTTTGTCGAAGTTAATTCGTTTATGATATATTGGCTTTTTTGTTCAATTTCAGCCATAACGGTGTCGTCAAGTCGTTCCAAAACGCTTAAAGCACCAGCCGAGCAAACAGGGTTTGCGCCGTAGGTTGAGCCGTGCGTACCTGCCGTTAAAACGCCTTGTGCTTTCTCGCCTATAATACAAGCGCCAATAGGCAAGCCACCACCTAAACCTTTTGCAGTAGTGATAACGTCAGGAGTGATGCCGTAGTGCATATATGCGTAAAGTTTACCAGTTCTGCCGTTGCCTGTTTGAACTTCGTCAATGATTAAAAGAATATCTTTTTCTTGACAAATTTTATATACCGCCGACATAAATTCGGTGGATACAGGCATAACGCCACCTTCACCTTGAACGCATTCAAGCATAATAGCGCAAACGGTATTATCGTTAACGAGTTGATTTAAACCGTTTATGTCGCCGTTTTCAACTTGCATAAAACCGTCTACGAGTGGCAAGAAGTGTTGGTGAAAAACATCTTGTCCCGTTGCCGAAAGGGTAGCGAGAGTTCTCCCGTGGAAACTATTTTTTAGTGTTATTATTTTTGCGTTTTTAACGCCTTTGTCTTCGTAATATTTTCTCGCAACTTTTATTGCACACTCGTTAGCCTCTGCGCCAGAGTTTGCAAAGAAAACTTTTTTAAGTCCTGTCTTTTGACATAAAAGTTTTGCTAGTTTTACGCAAGGTTCGGTATAATATAAGTTTGAAGTATGTTGGATTTTATCAAGTTGTGCCTTTACTGCGTTAGTCCAAATTTCATCAGCGTAGCCAAAAGCCGTTACGCCGATACCCGTGCCTAAATCTATATATTCCTTACCGTCAAAATCGTAGGCAATAGAGCCTTTGCCGTGTGATATTTCTACAGGAAAACGGCTGTAAGTATTAGCAACGTATAATTGATCTTCCGTTTTTAAGTTAATCATCAAGATCACCTACCATCGTGCCAGCGCCTTCGTCAGTTAAGATTTCCATAAGGATGGAGTGAGGAACTCTACCGTCCATTATAATTACGTTTTTAACGCCGTGTTTGATTGCGTCTATACAACAATCTACCTTTGGTAACATACCGCCTGAAATAGTTCCGTCAGCGTAAAGTTTTTGGGCGTCTTCAATAGTTACGTGGGGGATAAGCGTTGACGGATCGTCTTTATCTTTTAAGATGCCTGCAATATCAGTCATCATAATAAGTCTTTCAGCGTTCAAAGCGCCGGCGATACGAGCGGCTGCCGTATCACCGTTAATGTTATAAACGTTGCCGTCTTTATCGCTTGCTACGGTTGAAATTACAGGTATATAGCCTTTTGAAAGCAAATCTTCAACGGGTTCAATGTTTACATCGGTGATTTTACCTACAAAGCCCAGTTTTGGGTCTTTAATTTCGGCTTGAATAAGCCCACCGTCGATACCTGAAATACCCATGGCTTTTCCACCTTTACTTTCTAGGTAGGAAACAAGTGTTTTGTTAACCTTTCCCGCGAGGACCATTTGAACGATATCTACGGTTTCTTTGTCGGTAACGCGTAAACCGTTGACAAATTCAGGTTCTTTACCTAATTTTTCCATCATTTCGTTAATTTCAGGGCCACCACCGTGAACCAAAACCACTTTAACGCCGATAAGCCATAGTAATACTACGTCTTCCATAACTTGTTCTTTAAGGTGTTGGTTAACCATTGCGTTGCCACCGTATTTTACTACTACAGTTTTGCCATTGTAGCGTTTAATGTAGGGGAGGGCTTGAGTAATAACTTCTGCGCGTTGCATATTTGAAAAATCTTTATCCATAAGTTCTTCCTTTTAAGTGCGGTAATCTCCGTTGATTTTTACGTAATCGTAAGTTAAGTCGCAACCCCAAGCGGTAGAATTGTATTCGCCGTCGTTAAGGTCAACTATAATTTCAATTTCCTTTTCGAGAAGAATTTCTTTTGCTATTTCTTCAGAAAAATCTATACCACTACCGTTTTTGCATACTGCGATAGTGCCTTTATTTGATTTGAAAGCAACGTCAATTTTATTCACGTCAACGTTTGCCTTGCTGTATCCGATAGCGCAGAGAACTCGTCCCCAATTTGCGTCCGCACCAAACATTGCTGCCTTTAACAAACTTGAACAAATTACGCTCTTTGCAACGAGTTTTGCGTCGTATAAAGTTTTAGCGCCCGTTACCTTGCATTCCAAAAGTTTGGTTGCGCCCTCGCCGTCGCCTGCAATCATTTTGCAAAGGTTAACGGTAAGAGTATTAAGGGCTTTCATAAAAGTTGAAAAATCTTCGCCTTCAGTAGTTATTTGGTCGTTTTTCGCCATACCGTTAGCGATAACCGTTACCATATCGTTGGTAGAAGTATCTCCGTCGATGCTTAACATATTGAAAGTGTTTTGAATATCGCCAGATAACGCTTTTTGGAGCATGTCGGCTGAAATATTCGCGTCGGTGGTAATGAATACGAGCATAGTTGCCATGTTTGGATGAATCATACCACTGCCTTTTGCTATGCCACCCATACGGCAAGTTTTGCCACCGATAGTAAATTCTACGGCAACTTCCTTTTTGATGGTGTCAGTAGTCATTATAGCCTCGGCAGAGTGTTCGCCACCATGGACTGAAAGTTCTTTGACGAGCGACGGAATACCTTGTTTTATTGGTTCAATTGAAAGTGGTTGTCCGATTACGCCTGTTGATGCAACTACGATATCGTTTGCGCTGATATTGAGTTCTTGCGCTAAAAGTGAACAGGTTTGTTCGGCAATTTCAACGCCGTTTGCATTACAAGTGTTTGCGTTGCCACTGTTGCAAATAATTGCTTGAGCGTAACCGTCTGATATATGCTTTTTAGTTACGATAAGGGGAGCGCCTTTTACCAAGTTGGTGGTATAAACGGATGCTGAAGTTCCTTTTACTTCGCTATAAATAAGCGCTAAATCACGTTTTGTACGATTTTTTCTAATGCCACAATGTATTCCACTTGCCGTAAAGCCTTTTGGAGCGCATACACCGCCTTGAATAAGTTTCATAGTAAACTCCTTATAAGTCAAGACCGACCGTTTCGTCGGTGTCTAAAAGTAAATTCATATTTTGTATTGCTGAACCCGACGCACCTTTGCCTAAATTGTCAAAACGCGCCACGAGTAAAATTCTATCTTCATTGCCGTATACGGAAATTATCATACCGTCTTTATTTTTTAACGAATTTGCCGATATAAGACCGTTTTCGGTGTCTTCAGAATAAGTAACTATTTTACCGTTATAGGTGCTTTTATAAACGGATTTAATATCTTCGATCGTGCCTTTAATTTGAGATGCGAACACGGGTACGGTTACTTGCATACCACGCTTAAAGTCTGCGACGATAGGGCAGAACACAGGTTCGTTGTTAAGTCCCGTAATTTTCATCATTTCGGGTAAGTGTTTATGTTTTTGAGTTAAACCGTATTGTCGCGGAGCGTCTAAAAGAGTATTTCTATCTTCCGTTTCGTAGTCGGCAATCATTTTTTTGCCACCACCACTATAACCGGTGAGTGAAAAACAGGTAAGTAGAGCATTTTTATCCAAAAGATTTGCGTCGATTAAAGGTTTAACGAGCGCTATGAAACCACTCGCGTGGCAACCTGGGTTTGCAACTCTTTTTGAGTTTTTGATTTTATCGCGATAACCGATTTCGGCAAAGCCGTAGGTCCAATCTTCAGCCGTTCTAAAGGCGGTAGAAGTATCTATTACCTTTACTGCGTCGTTTTCAATTAAACTGACGGATTCTCTTGACGCATCGTCAGGTAAGCATAAAAAAACTAAATCTGCCGAATTTATCGCTTGTTTTCTTGCCGAAATATCTTTGCGCAATTCTTCTGGCAAGGTTATTAATTCAATATCTTTACGGTTTGCCAAGCGCTCACGGATTTCAAGCCCCGTAGTGCCTGCACTACCGTCTATGAAAATTTTATACATTTTTAATGGTTTCCTTAACGAAGGCTATTTGTTTTTCGACCGATTTAACAGAAGTGCCACCCTCTGAAATACGCTTGTTTACGCAAGTTTCAAGGCTGATTTCTTGATATAAATCGTTATCGAATAATTCACTAAAAGTTTTGTATTCAGCGATAGGTAAAGTTTCTAAAACTTCACCGATTGCTATACATTTTGCAACGATTTGACCACATATTTTGTAAGCCGTTCTAAAAGGCATACCTTTTTTAACCAAATAGTCCGCTAAATCCGTTGCGTTGATAAAGCCCGTGCCTGCGGCTTTTTTCATGTTTTGTGGTAATGCTTTCATACTTGCAACCATCGGAGCAAATACGTCAAGGCACATTTTAACGGTATCTACGGCGTCAAAAAGACTTTCTTTGTCTTCCTGCATATCTTTGTTGTAAGCAAGTGGGAGACCTTATAACATCGTTAACGTTCCCATTAAATCGCCGTAAACTCTACCTGTTTTACCACGAACAAGTTCTGCCATATCGGAATTCTTCTTTTGTGGCATAATTGACGAACCCGTGGTAAATGCGTCTGAAAGTTCAACGAACTTAAATTCCCAACTAGACCAGAGAATAATTTCTTCAGAAAAGCGTGAAAGGTGCATCATTAAAAGAGAACAAGCCGAAATAAATTCAGCGCAAAAATCTCTATCAGAAACGCCGTCGATACTGTTTAACGCTATTTTTGAAAAGCCAAGTTTTTCAGCCTCTAAATACCTATCGGTATCGTATGTCGTACCTGCTAGTGCACAACTGCCGATAGGGGATACGTCGGTACGCTTAAAGCAGTCTTTAAATCTGTCGATATCTCTTAAAAGCATCATGGCGTACGCCATAAGGTGATGACCAAAAGTGATTGGTTGAGCCCTTTGTAAGTGTGTGTACCCTGGCATTATCGTCGATTTGTGTTCTTCAGCAAGATTTACTACTGCGTTAACGGTCGCTTTAATTTTTTCTACGATAGAAGTGATTTCTTCTTTAACGTACATACGCATATCAAGGGCTACTTGGTCGTTACGACTGCGTGCAGTATGTAATTTTTTGCCTACGTCACCAACTTTAGCAGTCAAAACTTGTTCAACGAACATATGTATATCTTCAGCGTCGTAATCAATTTTTAAAGTTCCATTTTTAAGGTCTTCTAAAATTTCAGAAAGAGCAGTGGTTAAAATTTCACTTTCTTCTTTAGTGATTATATTTTTTGCGCCGAGCATTATAGCGTGCGCTATACTGCCTTCAATGTCTTGTTTGAACATTCTACTGTCAAATTTAATTGACGAGTTAAAATCGTCCGCTATTTTTTCGGTAATGCCGTCGGTACGGCCTGCCCACATTTTTGCCATAAGTACTCCGTAAATATATATATATAATAAAAAAATAATAACGCAGTCCTGCTTGAGCATATTCCCAAGCAGGACCGCTAAAAAATCGGGTTAGGGTAGTGATTTTCTATTTATTTTTATTGTTTACCATTGCTTGAACTTTAATTGGTAAACCGAAAAGTTCGATAAATCCACCAGCGTCTGCTTGGTTATAATCGCTTTCGCCAAAAGTAGCAATTTCTTCACTATAAAGTGAATAATCACTCCATACGCCTGCGTTTATCATATTGCCCTTGTAGAGTTTAAGACGAACTTTACCCGTAACTTTTTCTTGGGTTTTATCAACGAAAGCAGCGAGCGCTTCGCGAAGTGGGATAAACCATTGACCGTTATAAACGAGTTCACCATAGGTAATTGCAAGTTTAGCCTTTTCGTGCATGGTGTATTTGTCAAGACAAAGAGTTTCTAACACGCTGTGTGCTTTGTATAAGATTGCACCACCCGGGGTTTCGTATACGCCACGACATTTCAT
>JAZNMA010000168.1:0-2433 GCA_045579345.1 Christensenellaceae bacterium
TCTTCCTAAGACCGCTTGGCCTCCGACTTCCCGCTTTCTATTGCCACCACACCGCCACCAACTCCGGCCACGACCGCTTTTTCAAGAAATATTGTATTATCTACGTTCGATAAATCTGTTTTGGCTGCACCTACACTGTCCGCGTTTATTTCGACTAGACACTTGCTTTTACAAACTCCGTAAAATTTTTCGTGTGACATTTACTCACACCCCCTTTGTTCAATTACCAATTATTCTCGGCTGCTTTTTGTTTTAGTTTTAATTCCGCTTTTTTAATGTCCAACATTGCCGGATCGTTCGACCAATTATTTTTATCATAATTTTTTAGTGCTAAATTGAGCGCTGCGACGTCCGGTAGCGATTGCTTGATAATAGTTTTAGTTATTGTTTCGACGCCTTTGTCTCCGGCTTTTTCTGTGATTTCCGTTTCTTTATATTCAAAACCTAACGCCTTTGAAATTAATTTGCCTCTTAATTCTTGTACTAACGCTTCACGTGCTCTAAAACATTTATTTCTAAAATACTCTTGGTTTCTTTTATGATGTTTCCACGTTGATTCTGTTACTCCGATATTATGTGCGACCTGTTTTTCCGTCGCCCCGTTCCGTAACTGTTCTTCAATCTTGCTAATATTCGGCAAAATTCTGTCATAGTACGCGTTCGGTCTGCCGTTTTTCCTTTTTTGATCTTTATTTTCGTGTTCACTCATTTTATTTGTCACCTCTATTTATTGACTTTAATCAGTATTTTTTGACCTGGATAAATTAAATTTGGATTACTCATATTATTTAATTCTGCTAGTTTTAAATATGTCGTATTATATTTCGCTGCGATTTCGCTTAACGTGTCGCCTTTCGAGACTACGTGGTAAACATAACGCGTACTGTTTTTCTCTTTAGACCACCCGTTTAAACCGTTCGCCTTGACAATTGCCGGATAATCTTTGTACGCGATATTTGCGTCTACATAACACTCAATCCCCTGAATTATTTCACGACTCGAATATTGCCAAATTCCAAACTCTCTAGGATATGTGCACTCTTTCCCCCACTGAGCCACCCACTTATCGTATCTATCTAGTTTTTTACTTAACAGTTGATTGCCTAACCATGATTTACTCGCGTACAAACTGACGTAATATCCCTCATTTTCGACTTTATTTAAAAACGTGTCGCAAATATCTACTAGTGTTTCGTCGCTTGGCATTCCGTTCCTTTGTTTGTACCCGTCCGCGTCTTCCATATCAAACGCTACCGGATATGTTGGCTTATAGTCTTGTAATACTCTTATTGCGTGATCCGCTTCGCGTTCTGCGTCCCTTGTATTTAGTGCGTATGAGTACAAATACGCGCCCCAATCTATCCCGTTTTTTTCGCATTCTTCTACGTTACGTGCGAATAATTCGTCGTCTTGTTTTGGATCGTTATCTCCATAACCTAAACGCAACATAGCAAATTCGTACCCTGCTTTTTTTACCGCTTTAAAATTAATTTTGCCCTGCCACTTAGAAACATCAACGCCCTTGATTTTTCTCATTATTAGTCCCCATTTCTTCACTGTTATTTTTTAACCACGTTTCGAGTTTACTCTTTAATCCTTTTGGTAACGGTAAACCTAAAATCATCATATTTTTTAAAATACTTAGAGTCTCGAACGCTATAAACAAAATACCGCACGCCTCTGTCAAGCCTATAGACGTCAAACTAATATACTGCAACGTATCTGCTGTTATAAAAGGCATGAGGTCAATATTCGTAATAGTGTCCGCGATAAACAAAAAAAGCACCGCTAAAATTATTCCGCACTTACGTAACAGTCCATTAATTCCAAAACTTGAATTTAATTCGTGACTTTTAATCGCACGTAACACACCGAAAATAGCGTCCGCTAATAACGTTAAACAAACTAATTTAATTACTGGGTTTATACTAATTTCACTTAATAGTGCCTCCATAGTCTCCCCCTCTCTTTATCTATTTTTAATTTACATTGACCAAAATATTAATTTCAATTGCGATTTTTTTGTTAGTTTTGTGCGACTTTCATGACGCAAAAGTGCACTAATTCTGTATTTTTAGGCAAAATAAAAATCTCTTTTAAATTCAATTAAAAGAGACTTGAATATATTTACATTTTTTCGAATTAAAATATAATAAAAAGTAGTGAGGATTTTGTCGAAATTAATCCTTGTTAATATTGATTAAGATTATTAATATTACGTTGGAATTAACAGCTTTTATGGTTGGCTGTTTTTTCTTTTGTAATTTTTTTCGAATTAAAATATAATAATAGCAGTAAGGGTTTTTCGAACTAATCCTTGTTAATTATTATTATGATAGATTGAGTAGCCTGTATGGTGGGCTGCTTTTTTCTATGCACTTTTTTAATTATCAACTTGATTAATTTGAATAGTATCTTTGCCATAGTGTCACC
>JAZNMA010000169.1:0-5270 GCA_045579345.1 Christensenellaceae bacterium
AGTGTGGCGGAGTGTGTGCTTCACTCATTGAACTTATATTAGAGTTTTAATATCTTCCGTAAATCACTTGTTTTTACAGGTGTTGCAGAAAAAGTCTGTACTTGTTGCTTCGTCTTTTTTTCTACCTACGGAAGTGTTGTCAACCGTTCTTAAACGCAATTCTTTTATTGGGTTAGGCGCCACTTCAAAACGATAGTCCTTACCATAATGACTAATGTGAGTATCGATAACTATATGAGACGGAACGATTTCTATCGTTGGGTTTATAATCTTTTGGTACTCAAAAAAGTTTGCTTCTGAAGGAAGTTGGTTAACGTTAACGTAATCTTCTAAATTCCCCGTGAATTGAACGGTGCTTTCTAAAATATCCCTTACGTAGTCTACGTTTTCGTGTAGAGAAATAGGGTTAGGGAAGTTTCCGTCAGGTATAACTTCTTGCCAGTCTTTATTTTCGTATTCTTTAAGAAGTTCGCTTGCTTTATGTAAATGGCCGATTTCAATGTCAAGGTTTTCTTCCCAAAGTTGCTTAATATACGGGTCGGTTTCCGTGACGTAGCAAGACCAGTATAAATAACATTCGCAGTATTCGTGCCAAAGTAACATTTCTAACCAACTTGCATTAGAATCCATTAGCGATTCATATTGAGTTACGTGTTCTTCTTCAACAAGTGCTATTTCTTGGTACAATTTTCTTGATAATTCGTTGTTTGCAAGGTTAGTTATATTCATATAATAATTCATTGTTTGCTGTTCAGCGGCAGTTATTATCATTGTAGATAAAATAGTTTGCTTATCAGCTGTTTTAGAATTGATATTGCGTTTAACGTTATCTTTACTGAATCGATGATGAGAAATAGTTGGTCTACCAGGCATAATTTCGGTGTATCTGCCAACTAAATTTTCGGCGAGAATACCTTGTTCCATATGTAGTAGATTAGCGTAGCGATATAGATGGTCAAAATCTTCAAGAAGAGCAAAATCTAATGCCTTTTTAACATAACAATCGCACTCTCTTTTAGCAAGTTCCGCGGTTAAATCAACCGCTAATTGTTCGTAAGAGATAGTGTGCTCAAGTGCGCTTTCATTTGCGGGTTTTAATAGTGAAATTTTAAGTTGTTGTTGTTTTTCTACCGAGCGTGTAACGCTAATTTCCCTTCTTAAATCGTTGTTGCTGGTATGTCTTGCAAGTTGGTGCGAAAACCAGTTGGCCTCAAATTCTGTTCCGTTCATAAGAATAATTCGGGTTTTGGTATACGGGCTTACCTCATGTTTGTTATATGCTTTTGGATAAAGTTGTTTCCAATTTTGAAAACTACTTAAAATAGATAAAGGCTTTTCGATAAATGGATTCATAAAATACTCCTTGTTAAAACAAAATTTTACTCAATAATTATTTTATGAAATTTTTAAAGAAAATGTATACTTTCAAGTTGTATCTCTCATGGGAAAAGACTGTTTTACGCAATATAAAAGCACACCGTGTTTGGTGTGCTATAGTGTGGCGGAGTGTGTGCATCACTCATTGAACTCCTAATTGAGTTTTAGTTGTTTAATAATTACTCTTCTATATCTTCTAAAAAATCATTCCAATCAACACGTTTTTTCAAATCTTCTAAATAATAGCATACGTCAGAGTAGTGGTCTAATAGCAGAGTTAACAAGTTTTCATATTCTTCAAAATTTATTTCAAAATACCTTTCTAATTGAACCAAATCATCTATGTTAAAAATTTTATGTACTATTTCGTTTCTGTTTTTATTAACTAACTTAAGTTTCTCACAAATATTTTGTTTATTTTTAAAATCGATTGAAAGATTTTCATAATCTGCAATGATTTGTCCAAAAGTTTTGCGTTCAAAATCCACTTTTATATTAACTCTACTTGGCCAAATCTCTGCTTTGATATAAAACACACTTAACTCGATTATTTCTTTTAGAAATTGTTCTATTACTTGTTGCCAAAGAAGTAAAGAACCCATTTTTTTGGAAATAGAAGATTGGCGATATACTTTTCTAGCAGAACGTAGTAAGTCAATTTTACGTTTCTTTTGTTTATCAATCCACCACGAAGGATTTGACATCATTTCTAAAATTTGTTTATCATAATTTTTTATAGTATTATCCATGATTTTCCCTTATATATTATTTTTGATTTAACAAGTTTACAATATGCCGTCGTTTATTAGTTTTTCTTCCTTATCTATTGCGGCTTCGTGTCTATATGAACTTGCCATCATTCTTAAAATGTACGCAGATGAAGGATACGTTATTTCACACGATTTTGCCTCTTTCTCTAGTTCTAATGCGCGTGCGATTTCTGGAGAGCCATCAGTTACTGTTCTAGCCCCACGACTATTTTGGTAGCCAATATATACACCTTTATTGACTTCTAAATCATCAATCTTTTCTAACAAGTTTTTTAATACAATAGGTATACATTCTTCTTTTGTATGCCCATATGAACGTGCTAGAATTTCCCCAAAATGCTGCTTCTTTGCTTTATCTTCTATAGAATCAGTAGTTGTGCCTTCCATTAATATAGATATAAACCTTAAAATTTGTTCTTGCGTGCAATCTTTTGGAAGTTTCATCCTGCCCATAATATCATACTTGATTTTGGGAGGAATATTTCTGTTTTCTTTACTGATGATGCTGCAATATTCCTTCGGGTTTTCTATAAAATATCTAAGTATGCCATTAGGGGTATCTTCTCTATCAAAAAGTGGTAGGAATCTAAATTCTAATCGAATAATGTCTTCGTTGTAATATTTGTCATCTAATTTTGATAAGATTTTTTTTACTGAATAATATTTTGATGGATACAAATTATCTTTATTGATATTATTCATGACTGAAACAATTTCAGACACGTCCCAAGCTTCTTCTTTTTGGTGATATAATAGCCATTGAAAATATCCCGCTGGATTGTATTTCTTTATCAATTGAATTTCTATATCAGTTGCGTTAATATCCATATGTCTATGTTCAAAAAACTTTTGTATTAGTCCTTCATCTTTCAAGATTCTCGCAGGAATAAAATAATAATTTTGAATAAAAGGAATTAACTCAGTTAGAATTTCAATATCCAAACAATTAAAGAACCTGTTTTTTTCTTCTTCATCATCTTTCGCTATAAATGAAGCGAGTGTGTAATATTTCTTAAGGTTTAATAATTGAGTCCTTACAAAAAATTTATCTTCTTCTAACAAGTTTGCTTCTGCTAAAAAAGTGCCATCAGTACCATTATTAGGTAAAACTTGCAATATTTTATCCAGAACGTCTCTATGATTGAACTCGTTTAGAAGTTCTTGTAGCAGTTCGTTTTGAAATTTCCTAGTTGCACGTTCTTCCTTCTCGAAATCTTCATCAATTGTTTCTGGGATAGGACAATCGTTATACCCAAAACCTTTGAAGTAAATTAATGAAGACTCTATCTTGTCTGACGGTTTCAAATGCACAATGACTGTCTCAATAATTTTAATAAATTGTTCAGATTCTTCTTTATGGTATTTTATAACTTCATATCTCTTTTTTAGTAAATACTCGTATAAAAATGTTGCTTCTGAAGTGTTTGGACGGTAGGTTTCTGCAATGTAATTTGTAATCTTGTCAAATGTGTTGCGAGGGATATGATAGTAGTGCTTAACAAGAGACTTTATTATTTCTATATCAGAAAAATTAATTTTATTTAATGTTGCTACAATTATCCTATCAATATATTTATATAACACCCCGTACGTTAAATCTTCATTTTTTAAATCTGGGTCTCTCCATTTTAAGGTTGAATCAGTTAAACAAGCAGAAGTTTTAAATATAATTTTTATTGCATAAGGGATAAACTCTTTTCCATATTTAGCTATACATTGTTCCATGAAAAGTATTTTGTCTTCAGATGACAATGCTGTTTTGTTATTATACAACCACAAAATATTTTCTAGTGTTTCACTAGGTGAATTGGAAATTTTATAAGTGAAGTTTTTACGAGTTAACTCAAAAAGTATTTTGCAAGCTTTAATTTTATAGTTTTCTAACCCACATAAAGATTCTAATGACCACAAAAGGGTACAATAATTATGTCCCCCTCCAAAAAGAAAATCTGCATCATTATTACTAAATAGTTCCCAAACAATACTATTGTCTTTTTTTATTTCATTTTCAATATAGAGTAAAAAACTATCAGGAGAGCACTCTGCTAAAGTTCTCATATAATCTGAAATGGTAAATAGACTCTCTTTTGAGGAAATTGCTTTTAAAATTGTGTCTATCATCAAATCAATTTCAGTTTTTTTATCGTTGTATGTTGATAATAAAATACAAGAATCCAACAATCCTTCAATTAAATAACTGTTATATTGCCACACTTTATTATAAATTTGGTGTGCAAATTGTTTTTCCAAAGGCAAATCATATTTAGGATTATATGTAGAAAAAACAATTTTAACGGCATCTATTAATTTGTTTATTGTATCATCTTGAATGAAGGTGTTAACGGCGCTCCATAATTCTTCCTTTAGAGAAATCTTAATGAAGTCTCCATAAAATAAAATAGGGCTATTATCTATATTTTCCCAACACTTTATTTTGCTTAAATATTGGTCTATCGATTCTCCGTTTGGTAAAAACGTTGTCAAAACATCTTTATCTGTTTGGCTTTTTTTATTGATTTTTCCAACCATTAATAACGGGATTAATGTTGACAAATCTTCATTTGTTCGCCATTGATTAGATGAATGATAGGATTTACTTTCAAGGGCTCTAACGGTTAAAAATACATTGTTTTTTGCCAAATGAGATAATTGCCCAAGTTTTTTACTTGGAACTTTCATTTCGTTTTTTAGTATATCTGCCAATATGGATTGTGGTCTATGCCAAAGTTGTATATCTATTTTATTGTCATTTACATCCTTTCCATAAATTAGAATAATAACATTTTTTGAATCAACAAAATTATAATTAGATATATTAGCGTTCAGTATTAAGATTTTATCACTAGTTAGAGAATTGATTTTCTGTAGGGATGCATAATCACGACAAACGACAGTTCTTAGATTGTTTTCTTCTAAATTAGATTCTATCATTGTAGAAATTACGAAACCATATGATTCATAAAAAGAAGGTCCAGCAACTGTAATAACTTTTTCAGTTTTAATACTATCTAATAAAAGTTTAACTTCTTTTTCTCTAGAAGCAGTAAAAATCTTGGTTGATAGTTGTGGGGTTGTCGCGTTTATTAGTTTTTTATGTGCTAAAGCAAGTGTATCAAGACATAG
>JAZNMA010000170.1:0-24558 GCA_045579345.1 Christensenellaceae bacterium
GCAAAAGACTTAACGCACAAAGTCATTTGTGAGCTTAGAAAAACCCCAACCTATCGCAATGCAGAACATACTCTATCGGTTTTAACCATAACTAGCAACGTTATGTACGGCAAAAACACAGGCGCAACTCCGGATGGAAGAAAAGCAGGCGAGCCTTTCGCCCCCGGTGCTAATCCTATGCATAACAGAGAGGAAAACGGGGCTTTAGCCTCTTTGAATTCAGTAGCAAAAATAAGTTATGACGATTGTCGCGACGGAGTCTCTAATACTTTCTCAATTACACCAGATGCTTTAGGCAAAACAGAACAAGAAAGAATAGACAACTTAGTAAATATTTTAGACGGATATTTTATAAAAAGAGCACATCATATTAACGTAAACGTTTTAAATAGAGAAACGCTGATTGATGCATACAATAATCCCGAAAAATATCCTAATCTTACTATTAGAGTTTCAGGCTATGCTGTTAATTTCCACAAGCTTTCAAAAGAGCAACAAAAAGAAGTTATTTCGAGAACTTTCCACGATTCTTTATGAAAAAAACAGAAATTATAGGCAAAATACATTCTTTCCAAAGTCTCGGAACTGTTGACGGTCCCGGCGTTAGGTTTGTAATATTTATGCAAGGTTGTCCCCTACGCTGTCACTGTTGCCATAATCCAGATACTTGGGAAATCAATTTGGGTTCACAATATTTTCCTGAACAAGTGTTAGAAAAAATCTTACGTTTTAAAGATTATTTCGGCGATAACGGCGGTGTTACCATATCTGGTGGAGAGCCACTTTTGCAGCCGGACTTTTGTTCGGAAGTTTTTGGGCTTTGTCATAAATACGGAATTAATACCTGTCTTGACACTTCTGGATTTCTTCTTAATGATAGCATTAAAAATTTAATCAAGAAAACGGATAGGATTCTTCTTGATATAAAGTATACTAACCAACGTGATTATGAAAAATACGTAGGCGCTAAACTTAGTTCGGTTATGGAATTTTTATCATATTGCAACAGCATAAATACCCCTATTACCGTACGGCAAGTCGTTATTCCATCAATAAACGACGATGAAAAAAATATTGAAAAGTTAAACGAAATTATTCAATCATATAGTTGTATTGATAAGGTTGAATTGCTACCATTTAAGAAAATTTGTCAAGCTAAATATGACAACTTAAAAATTCCTTTTCCTTTTAAGGAAATCCCCACTCCAGATAAAGAAAAAATGAATTATCTATATTCTCTTTTGCAAGTAATAAGATAAAACATCTAGCAATTAATATCATATGAAATATTTTATAAAATTTAAAAGGATAGATAATGCAAAATAATAAAAGAAATGCTCTTGGTAAATTAGCCGGTTTGATAGGAATTATTTTTAACGTAATACTTGCAACAGCTAAATTATTAGCAGGAATTTTATCTTCATCTATGTCAATCATTGCAGATGCAGTAAACAATTATACAGACAGTATAAGTTCAGTCGTTTCTGTAATCGGTTTTAAATTGTCGCAAAAACCGGCAGATAACGAGCATCCTTTCGGTCACGCGAGATTTGAATATGTTTCCAGCTTAATAGTTTCAGTAATTATTATGTTTGTAGGCTTTGAACTTGCTAAAAGTTCAATAGAAAAAATCATATCACCACAAGCTATAATATTTTCTTTATTGGCTGTAATAATCCTAGTTGTTTCTATAATCGTTAAATTGGCTCTTTATATAATCAATACTATAATTGCTAAAAAGATTGATTCATCTACCCTAAAAGCTACAGCTACCGATTGTAGAAACGATTTAATTATGACTTCTGTTATACTAATATCTACTTTAATTGAACATTTTACTTCATTAAAGGTTGATGGGTACACGGGATTAGTGGTTGCAATCTTTATACTTATCAGCGGATTTGTATTAGTAAAAGAAACATCTTCCCCTATTTTAGGCAAAAATAACGACGCTTACTTAAAAAATATCATCTTATCAAAATTAAAGGAGTATCCCATAGTAATAGGCTATCACGACCTTATGATTCATGATTACGGTCCTGGAATTTCTTTTTGTTCTATACATTTTGAAATTGATAAAAACCTTGACCCGCTATACGTGCATGAAATTATAGATAAATTTGAAAGAGAAATTGCCGAATTTGGAACATCTTTAACCGTGCATTACGACCCCGTAATTACCGATAGCAAAGAACTAAATATACTTAAACACACTGTAACAAATTGTCTAGTAAATATAGATATTAGAATGTCAATCCACGACTTTAGAACTATTCCCTGCGATGGGTTTTCGAAGGTATTTTTTGATATAGCTTTACCAGCGGACTTAGAAACACGAAAAACAGAAATCAAAACGCTAATTGAAAATGAGTTAAATTCGCTTGGTTTAGGAATTTTTCAAGCAGAAATTACTTTCGACTCAGTAGCTTTTAATTAACATTTAAAAAGTTAACGCCATAGCATAGCTATGGCGTTTTTATTGTCTTTAGATTGTTTATTAAAACTTAGATTATTATATTATTGCCCTTGTTTACCGAGAATGATTTTAATTCTCCATTTAGCATAACCTTTAAATCGGCGTCATTTTTGCTCTTAACGGAAAATTTAGTTACTTTCCCGTTTTCATATTTTGCACTTATAAGTAAACCTTTTTCTACTCTTAAATCCTTAAACTCAGCTTTATTCCACCTGTTGGGCATTGCTGGGAAAAGTTCAATATAGCCTTTATTATCCTGCAAAAGCATTTCTTGTACCGCGTCGCAATATGCAAATTGAGCTTCTAGTGTAAAAGGTCTATAATGCCATTGTGACGCACCGTATCCCTTATAATCTCCATTTAGATGGAAACCATTTTGTGATAGGAATGCGAGATTAAACGTTCTAAGTTTTTCATAAGCAGCATTACCATTGTAAATGCTTGCATATAATGTCGCGCACCACGGGAAAGAAAATCCAACCCACCAACCTGTGCCAAGTTGTTCAATCTCTAACATGCTGTTTTTAATTATTTCTTCGTTTTCTTTACTGTCGTTTTTAAGCACATTTAAAGGATAAACGCACATCAAATGAGAGAAGTGTCTATGTGAAAAAGGCATTCTTCTTTCATTGCTAAGCATAATTACCTTTTCGTCGTCAACAAAAATCCAATCAAGCTTACTTAAAATTTCTTCATACTCTTTACTGTCTACGCCTAAATCTTTGCAAAATCTTATTAATGCTTTGTAAAGATAAAGTAAAAGCGACTGGTCAAAATTACTTACGCCGATTCTAAAATTCTCTTGTTTTTCCTCGTAAATTTCGGGAGAAGTAGAAACAGGTAAATAATATTTACCATCTTTTTCAACAAATAGACCTCTTATCCCCTTTTCAACGCCCTTTAAGAACGGAAAAGCCCTATTCTTTAAGAAATTCTTATCACCAGAATAATGATAATAGTCGTCAAACGCTTTTGCTGCCCATACGGTCATTAACGGAGAAAGTGAATATTGCGACCACCCGCCCATAAACTCGCCGTTTAGAGAAGATGTTGCAGGAAGCAAATACCCATCAACCTGGAAAAAATGTTTTGCAAATTTTTTGAATTTATTTCTTAAGTTCCATAAATAATCTGCAAAAACACGGCCTTCGTCAAGCCTATTAGCTTTTCCATATCCCCAATAAGACATCTGTGTATTGGTGTCGTGATGATAATCCCCTTTCCACGGTGGCAACATATCGTTATCCGCCGTCCAAACACCTTGAAGTGGCATGGGGTAACCGCCTTTTCTGCTGGTTGACGCAAATAAATACCAAGACCTATAATAAGTCTTTTCTATCTCTTTGTCACATACACTAATTTTAGATTTTGCCCAGTATTTTTTCCACCATTTTTGATGTTCTTTAAAAATCTCGTCATACCCTTTTGCTGAAGCATTATCTAAAAGTTCTTTTGCATAAGTGACAACATCGTTATTATCATCTGTTGTTGCAACGGTATAATACAAATCAAAAAATTCACCACTTTTAACTTGTTTCACCATTAAAGTATATGAATAGTCCGTCAAAGATTTTTGTATATAATATGTAAAACAATCTTCTTTTTTGAAATCCGCGGAGGGATAATTCAATAATGGCTGATAAGTTGATAGCGTTCCATCATCTTGTGCCATTTCGTTATCTTCTTCATTGCCTGAAATATATGTAGGAACATGCAATTTAAATGAGCATTCTTTATCTATTCTAATTATACCAACTTGAGAAACAGCACTAATAAATGACTTCAAGTTAATACTGTTACAAGTTATCTTTGTTATTGCATTTTCTATATCAAGTTCTGAACAAATATTTTCGCTAGTACAACCTATGTCTAAAATTATTCTACCAGCTGAAAGTTTAGTAGGGAAATTTGAACGAGGACGAATATCGTACTTATTGATTTTATAAAGCCAATCTTCTTTATTGCCTTTACAAGCCCTAGCGTAATCTTTATATTTAAAATCTTTTTTGTAAACTGACTCAATCGGTCTATTGTCCCATAAATCAATCCTGTCAATTGCAATCTTAAGAGGTCCGTTTCCGTAAACTAGAGCACCTATAGAACCATTACCTAGAGGAATTGCTTCATCCCATCTTTTTATACTGTTTTCAAATCTTAATCCGTAATCTTTAAACTTTATATTCATGTCTCACCTAAAGATTAAACACTTTTTAAATCAAAAGTGTTTAGTTTATATTATTGTCCAACTTTTTCTCCGTGTAAATAAACTGCCTTAACATTTACCATGCTGTCAATTAAAATAAGGTTAGCAACTTTGCCCGTTTCAATACTTCCAACTTTATCATCAATACCTAAAAGTTTTGCAGGGTTTAATGTCGCGCATCTAATTGCATGACATAATCCATAACCGGTATGTGTCATTAGATTTCTACAAGCATTGTCAAGCGTTAAATGACTTCCTGCTAAATGCCCCTCATAATCGTAGTTAAGGTCTGGTCCGTAAAGTATACCTTCTGCTTCGTTATTTTTAAAGTCTCCACTTTTAGGCATACAGTCTGTTATTAGTATAACACGCTCAGGTCCTTTCACTTTCATAAGCATTTTAATCATATCGGGTTGAAGGTGTATTCCTACTTCATCGCAAATAGCTTCAGCATAAATATCCTGATTGTAAAGAGTATACTCATCACACCCAGCACCAATAGTACCTTGCGCACATCCCGGTGCTTTGCCGGAATCCCCGTAGTGAGTTTGCACCTTAACGCCATACTTATGAACATCTCTACACTCAACACTAGAAGCCGTCGAATGTCCAAATGCAAAAATCGCATCTGGATTATCTTTTTTAACGTCTAGCATGAACTCTTTAATCCCCTCTCTTGCGGGGTCAATCGCCCAAATTCTTGCATAAGAGCCGACTTCGTCAATTACCGGCTGATATTCTTCTTTTATTATATCACCGTTCCACAAAATATACTTTTGATTACTGCCTTCTCCGTTCATATACGGACCTTCCATATAAAGTCCGTCTATAATTTGACCGACACCACTCTTCGCAATTTCCTTTATTTTTTTCGTGCCTTCTATAATTCTTTCAGCGTCTAAATTGCAATAAAGAGTGGGCAACACAGTAGTTTGACCGTGCTTAACAAAATGCTCCGCACACTTTAACGGCTCGTCCACCCATAAATCTGTATCCGACCCGTGATTATGTATATCAATTAAACCTGGTGCGACGTATAAACCATTTGCGTCAATTATCTCAGCACCAACTGGAATAGAATATTCTGCCTTTTTACAAACAGCGCCTATTCTGTCTCCGTTAATCTCTACTATACCGTCGAATATTATTCCGTCTTCTAAAATAACGTTTGTATTAACTATTACTTTCATTTTTTCCCTTTATACCACACAGACTGCCCAAAAGGCAGTCTGTGTAAAATTTTTATTACATATCTTCAGGTTGAATACCGAAATGCCAGCTACTGAACGGTTTTGCAATTGCCGTTGAAACGTAGCAGATACCTTTACCAAGTCTCATGATTGATGCAGGGATTTCCATTGAAATAGGCCCATAGAGTTCAAGTCTTGATACCATTCTTTGCCAAGATGCACCTGTAGGACTGTTCAATAGTGCGTGGCATTCAAATCTTTCTTTAGCGTTTACGATGTCGTATGGTCCGATAGTTGCTGCTCTAGGAGGAACTGCCCAAACGTCACCAGAATCACCCATAGGTCCGAATTGTGAGTTTTCAGCAACTGTTAAGGGATGTTGTGTTACTAATCTAGATTTTAAGGTGATAAATTCTTCTAAGTTAGCAGCCTTAAATTCAGGAGCACCCGGATCGATAAATGCAGTGTGTCCCGGCCAACCGGTTGCAGTGTAAACAACGTCTGCACCACCTAAATCTGCAATTATGTTCGAATATACGCCCGTTTTAGCATTATCGTTATTAAACGTATGCCATTGTGAAATGTCAGGTCTTAAGTCTTCTCTAATTTTGTAATAGAAATGGTACATGAAAGAATATCCTAAACCTGCACCATATGTTAAAGGAGCAACGTTGCCATTTTCGTCTGCCCATTCGTCCATAGCAAACGCGTGCACGTTTCTAAGATTAATATTGTGTTTATTAATCATTTCGGCAACTGCTGAATATCCACCAGGATATTGGTTGGGGCAAATCATTACAAATTGCTTGTCTTCCTTGTCACTCTTGATTAAACGAGTAATCATATCCATTAACATGCATGAATACGGTTCCATAACAATTTTTACTTGATAGCCGTTTTCATTCGTGTATTCCATATCTTCACGTTTAATGTTTCTTACACGCTCAAATTCTTCAAGCGGTAAATTGCTGTGTGGCAACCAAGGTGCCGGTTTAAATCTAAATTCGTCATAAAGTCCCATTTTTGTTTCTCCTTTTTCTTTTATGTTTTAAAATTTAATATTATAAAGACTTGCTGCGTTATTACACATAATGTCTTCAATATCTTTTTTAGTTAGAGTAAGCTTTTCAGCAGTTTTCTTGAACCCACGGATTATCTCATACATGAAATTTGTCATATTTGATGCGTCTTCAACCTCCCTCATATGTGGGTCGCCACTGACGTCACCGTATAATCCTTTAGGTATAACATTAATATATACACCGTTCTCAACTACTCTATACATTCTCATTTTAGAAATAGGCAAATCCGAACCGAATAATACTCTCTTCGTGCCGACCGATTCAATACACTTTTCTGTCGCATACGGCAAAGTATTAGCCGAAAAATCAAAAAACATTTTTTCAGAATGTTTTAACGTCTCAAATGAATCGCCAAAATCTTCTTTCGCATACGCTCTACCAACGTGCGCAACTATTAATTTTATATTTGGATACTTTTGCTCTATTTCCATTAACGTTTTCACGTTATCTTTATTTTTAATTCTATCTTCTTTAGATATATGTAAAACAAGCGTCAAACCCAACTTGTCCGCAACCTTTAAGTGATGTTCTGGCATAAAATCGTATATACCAGCATCTCTTTGCGAAACACCTTTCCTACATTGATAAAAATATGGTTTGAGTCCTTTAAATCCACCTTCAACTACGCGCTTTTCAAGCTCTTCACTGCTCATATAATAATCAGTAAAGAATAAAGTGGGATAATTATATTTTTTACATGACTGCGCAACATATGCGTTATCATTATACTTTTCCTCACCACTCATTCCAAATACGACCGGAACAACAGTGTTGTTAGGAAACATATCTTTATACGTTTGAACTAAATCTTCAATTGAGTTATCGACAGCAACTCGCTCTGGCCAATATCTAATTTCTTTATTATCTGAACGTAAATAAACGTGCGAGTGCGCGTCAACTATATTTTTAGGCAAAAAAGGCTCTAATTCTTCCTTATATACCTTCAAATCATAATCTGTCATCTTAAAGCCAAACATACCATACCTCATTATATTTTATAATATTATAACGCAAATAAAACGAATTGGCAATTAATTTTCTAGTCTTTCGCTTTAATATTTTCGTCAAATTATAAAATTTAGCAAAATTCTTTTATAAATTTAATAATACCACACGACCAAGCGTGACATAAGCTGTGTCTAAAGCCTTTATAACAGAATTTACCAAAATCACCATGAATATCCAATTGCCCTTCCTTGGGGAATTCGTCTATTCCACATGAATTTTCCGTCCATTCTATATCAAAATCTTCCCAGAACGAAGTAGCCCCCTTATCGAGCATTGCACCATAATACTCTTTAAGCATTTCAACAGCAATTGCAGGAGACACACAATCGGCAACCGTTTTAAATAGGAAATAACTCATAAAAGTAGAAAAACCTTTAATTCCACCCTCCATAAGCATTTCTTTTTCCTGGTCTGAAATTTCACCTAGCGCGAAATATTTAAGTGCAATAATCTGCTTTTTAGATTTAACCTGAATAGGTCTTAATAAAAGTCTACTTAATATATCTTCTACTAGCGAAGCGTCCTTATTAAGTAATTTTAATATTTCTATCGTCTTTTTGCAAGCGATTATATTAATTGCTCTAACACCTGGAATTTCATCTTCGGTTTTGTGCGTCGGCCAATCAACAAAATAACTTGGATAATTAAGCTCACCGTTTTCTAAAACACATTCATTCATCTGGTTTATTATTCCGTCAATAGCATCTACTTGAGTATTCAAAAAGTCCATTGCAGAAGTTTCTTTAACGTAATCAGCTAAAATAATCAAATACCAAAGTGAATAAGTTGGGAATCCATTAACCCAACTTCCTTTTGGGGTAGTGTTTATAACAAATTCTAGTGAATCTTCAATTATCTTTGTTCTACCATAGAGGGTTGTCATAGCAATCATTTCAGGATACATATCCCCTATCCAAACGATGCAGTCTCTTTTAATTCCATCCCAAATATACTCGCCTTGTGCACATAAATCTATAGTGTGTTTTGCGGTATTAAATATATTTTTTATTCTAACGTCGTTTCCTTCATATTTATAAAGAACGTTATTGTTTTCATAAATATGAGAAGTTGCGTAAATATTCTTTATGCCAACTTTGCAATTTTCAGTCAAGAAATCTAATCTTACAAACCTAAATCCCGTGTTACCGAAAGAAAAGTCTGTAGAGTATGCAAGTTCAATAGTTAAATCTCTGACTGAAAGATGGTTGTTTGCGTTTTTTTCGCCTATATCTGCACAACATTCGTTTAAGGACTCACCAAATCTGACACGAACAAAACACCTAACTTTATCCGTTATAGTATTGTTTTGTATTCTTATCCCGCCGTAAGTTTCTTTACCGAAATCTAAAATAATACTTGCCTTACCGTCAACTTGCGTCAAGCTAGGCTCGTTTAAAATTAATTGAAAACGGTCTCCTGTTAATAAATTCTCAACGTTTTCTATCTTCCCGCTACAAGATACTATTTTTTGCGGTAATATGTATTTCATAAATACTCCTTTTCTCTTTGTCGTTATAATCTGTCTTGGAATATAGTTTAACTTGTACCGCCCAAAAGGGCGGTACAAGTTATTAATTTTAGTCACGAATTGATATTCCGAATATATCTTTCATAGCGTTAAACAATTCTTTTGCAATCATTGCATGCGCTTCGTCATTAACGTGAACACCGTCTGGCGAGAAGTTCCAAATATCGCTTACAGATATAATTTCTAATCCGTCAACTATTGTATATTTACCTGTTGTGTCGTCACCGAACACGTTTTTAATTGCTTGACCGAAGTCTGCAATGCTACCACCGTGCTGGCTTTGGTTACCCAGATGAATACCTATAGGTGCTAAGAATATCACTTTTACATCCTTTTTGTCAAATGCTTCTTTCAAAGCGTTAAGAGCACCATAATAAGTTTTGCTTTCAGCATTAGCGTAATCGGTATCAGTTATTTTTCCTAAACCTGCGTTTTCACCATATCGACCATTGTATGCACCCGCATAATCGTTTGTACCCAACGCAATTATTATTACGTCTGAAGTATCAGCAATTATACTATCAACAACGCCTTCGTCGATTAATTTTCTTCCGCTTAAGCCTTGGTTATTTACCGCTGTGTTTATAGGTAGCATTTCTGACAACAAGTTAGAATAACGTTTGTCGTTACTAGTTGTAGCTTCACCGAAAGTTATACTGTCACCCCAAGCTGTTACTGTATAATTGCGCGCAGCACAATATTTACAAGTATCAGCGTCAGGAGTATGCTGTTCTTTTGATATTATTCCAGTCTTGTCATCGTTATAGTACCACGTTCCGCAATCTCCGTCTTCATTATAATAGTAAATATTATCACTTAGTAAAACGTTCTTATCTGTTTTTGTTTTAAACGTACCATCTGCAGAAGAGAGGAAGATGTCTAATATCGGTGTCGTGGGCGCAGTTTGACTTTCAACGTTAAATATCGCTACATCGTCATCCATTCTAAATGATGGCCCTAAGATAAGCGTTTCTAAAGCAATACAATCTCTAAATAAATTACCATGTTCTGACTGTCCGGCAATTGTTACTTGATAGTCATATACTTCGAAACTTCTTAAATCAACGTAAGTAAGTGAAGTACAACCAGCGAACGCTACACCGCCAACGTATTCAACGTTAGGAGCAATAACTTTTGTAATATTAGTATTGCTCATGAAAGCCCATTTACCAATACCAACTACAGGTTTTTCTCCATTTGTACCATCGTTATAAGTTGCACGAATATAAACTTCTTTGTTGGTTCCGGTATATCCAGTTGCTCTGTATCCGTCGCCTGCAACTACGTAACCTTTAAGGTCTTGGTCGTAAACGTAGATAAGTCCTGCCGTTTGGTCAGCATCACAGTTCTTACATGCACCGTCAACATATTCGTGAGGTTTACTTAAAACTATTCCTGTCTTATCATCATTGTATCTCCAAGTACCACACTTTTCACCACTATCATCTTTATGCATTACAACACCGCTCAATAAGTTATTTGGGAATGAAGTGGTATTCGTGCTAACCTTAAAGGTACCGTCTGCTGAAGATAGATAAATATTGAGAACAGGTACGTTAGGTGCAGAATCTGCATTAAAGATATTCGCATTGTCTTTTGCATTAAACGATGCGCCCAAAATTAAGGTCTTAAGTGCTGTACAATTTGCGAACTGAGCATCTCCATCATCTGAATAACTATTTAAATCAGTTACACCGCTTGCATCTACGTAAGTTAAATTCTTACAGCCAGAGAATGCCGCATTGTGAATTTTCGTTACGCTTGAAGGAAGTATAATCTTAGTAATACTTGTCTGTCTAAATGCACGCTTACCGATTGCGACTACAGGTTTTTCACCATTTGTGCCATCGTTATAGGTTGCACGTACATAAACTTCTTTACTAACACCTGTGTACGCTACAGCACCTTTACCGTCATTTCCGGGATTGAAAACTTTATAACCACCTAAAGTTGAATCGTAAACGTACATTATGCCTTGTGTTTGGTCAACGCCACATTTAGTGCACACGCCACCTTCAAATTTATGCTGATTATCTTCTAAAACAATGTCGGTTTCATCGTCATTGTACTTCCACGTTCCACAGCCTTTACCCGTTACGTCATAATAATAAACATTGCCACTTAACAAATCGTTTTTATTTGTTTTGGTCTCAAAAGTGCCATCTGCTGAATAAAGGAAAATTTCCAACTTAAGTGGAGAAGGAGCTGTTTGACTTTCTACACCAAATATTGCTACTTCATCATCCATTCTAAATGATGGTCCTAAAATAAGTGTTTCTAACGCGATACAATCTCTAAACAAGCCACTATGCTCTGAATATCCTGCAATTGATACTTGATAATCATATTCTTCAAAACTTCTTAAATCTAAATAAGTTAGTGACGTACAACCAGCGAACGCTACACCACCGACGTACTTAACGCTTGGTGCAATTACTTTTATAATATTAGTATTGTTTTGGAATGCCCATTTACCAATACCAACTACAGGTTTTTCTCCGTTCGTTCCATCGTCATATTTTGTATTGATGTAAATTTCTTTATCACTTCCAGTGTACGCCGTTGTTCTATATCCTCCAGAAACAACGTACCCACCAAGGCTTTCATCGTAAACATATGACAAACCGTTTGCGTCGTACAATCCGCAGTTACTACATTTACCGTTAACAAAATTGTGATTATTTAAATTTACTTTTACGTCAGTTTTCGTGTTATCTTTATAACACCAAGTACCACAAGGTGTAGCAGTTTCGTTAAAATGGTAAACTTTACCGCTTAATAAGTTATTTGGATATCTAAGAGTTCCGTCAGGAGCTTTATCCGTACTTACCCTAAACGTTCCGTCTACTGACGATAGATAAATATCAAGGATGGGAGTTTCAGGTGCTGTTTCTGCGTTAAATAGATTTGCGTTCTTAGACGAATCAAACGAAGCGCCTAAAATCAAAACTTTAAGTGAAGTACAGCCATTAAATTGTGCGTCACCGTCATCTCCATAGCTATTTAATTCAGTTACACCTCTTGCATCGACGTAAACTAGATTTGTACAACCTGAGAATGCAGCGTTTTGAATCTTTTTTACACTTTCAGGAAGAATAACTTTAGTTATTGTTGTATTTTGTCTAAATGCACGCTTACCAATTGTAGTTACAGGAAGTACTCCGTGGATACCATCGTTAAATTCGCTAAGAACTGTAACTTCTTTTGCACTACCTGTATAAGCAGAAACAAAATATGAGTTCTTTTCTAAATCATAGCCAAAAATCATATCCTTACTTTCGTAAGCACCACACTTTGTACAAACGCCGTTAGTATAAATATGACTTCCGTTTAGTATAATATCTGTTCTATCTTCATTGTAGCTCCAAGTTCCACACGTCTTACCAGTTTCATCATAATAATATACGTTACCAGTCAATAAATCTTGATTGCCCATTGCTTCAAACTTACCATCTGTTGAAGATAGATAGATGTCCGTTACCGGGGTTTCAGCAGGGTTAGGATTAGAAAACCACATCTGACAGTTAGAATAGAATGACGGTCCTAATACGGTTACTCTAAGCTTTGTACAGTTAATAAAATGGTTACCACCAGTTAGTGCGTACTCGTTATAAGTTACACCTGGCATTGCAACGTAGGTTAAATTCGTACATTCACCAAAAGTGTTGTTAGACAAATATTCAATGCAATCTGGCAATATTGCCTTTTTAAGTTTAGTATCATTTGCAAATGCACTTCTACCAACACCATTAACGGGTAACACGCCGTGAACACCGTCGTTAAATTCAGTTAAAATGCCTACTACTTCTTCTTTAGCTGCGCCTTTGAAACCTTTTACAAAGTAAGAATTTGTTGTTTCGTTATACTCGTATGCGTAAACTTCGTCATAGTATGCGCCACACTTAATACATGCAAAAATATCATCCTCTCTGCCGTAACTATGCGAGTAGTTTACAACTACTTCACCATCTTTACCGTATCTCCAACTATTACAAGCAGTACCAGTTGCATCGTAATAGTAGATGACATTACTTATCATTGAGTTTGAAGTACTGCGATATGCAGTAATTGAACCGTTTGACGTTACGTAAAAGTCAAGCTGAGGAACGTAGTTAGGTTCATAATAATCGTTAAATACTTGAGTTTTAAGAGTAAAACCTGCTGGAACGATTGCCGTTGTAAGGCTTACAGCTCCTAAGAAATGGTTAGCTTGACCATCATATCCATCAATTTCTTTAACTCCTGGCATTGAAATCAACTTAAGTGCACGACAAGATTCAAATGCACCAGGAAGAATTGTTGTAATACTTTCTGGCAAATAAACTCTTTCAATTGTAGTATTTGAGTTGAAAGCTTTCGTACCTATATGTGTTACGGGAAGTTTTCCATGAACACCGTCATTATAACTTCCTGCAACGTACGTTACTTCAGGAGTAACAGAACTTGTTGCAGATTTAAGCCAATATGAATTGGTTTCTTTATGATATTCATATGAAATGCCCGGAACTTGTAAAGTATCACAATCAATACAAACACCATCTACGAAAGTATGTCCTTTACTATATTTTTCTTGAGTATACTCTCTATTACATTCCGTACAAGTAAACTTAACGGTTCCAAGATTCATACAGTCGTAATCTGATAAAGCAGTTTCTTCGAAATCATGTGAAAACTCAACGTATTTATGGTCACCGTCGATTACTGAGAAATTGTTCTCAGCAACTGCTTTTACCATAACTTCAATTTTTTCACCATTCTTCAAGTTGTCTGAAAGGTCTTTTACAGAATATTCAAGACCCTCAACCTTAATCCATGCTCCATCATTTACTTTAATCTTATAGCTTTCTGCGTTCGTAACACGTGTCCAAGTAATAGTGTCACAATTTGAAACTTTAACAACTGGAGTTGCAAGTTTAGTCGCGTTATTTTCGACAACTTTAATTTCACAAGTTGCGCTTTCCCCTTTGTAACTAGCAGTAACAGTGTAATAACCTGTCTTTGCAGACTTGATTTTAACTATACTACCCTTTACAACAACTAAAGATAAGTCATCAGAAGAAACTGTCCAATTGATACCTGATGACACAATATTGTCACCTTGTTTAACGTTTGCCGTTATATATTGTTCTGAATTCTTTGCTACATTGATAACCTCTTTATCAAGAGAAATAACAATGTTTTGTTCTAATACTTTAACGGATATACGTTGGTTTTCATTGCCACTGCTTACGTCTATAAACGCAGTGCCAACACCTACAGCTGTAACAAGTCCTTTATCACTAACCGTCGCAACCGTGCTGTCGTTGGTTGAAAAATTAACTTTTTCTTTTCCGTTATATTCGTATTTTATTTGATGTGTTTCGTTTTCATACAACTCAACACTAGTACTGTATACTATTAAATTCGATGTGTCAGTATCTTTTTTCTGACAACCGAAAAAGCCTACCATACAGATACATAACATTATCACTAATGGTAAAATACCTTTTTTCATAATAGCCCCCTTTATCAGTCGTTCACTTCTTTCGCTACAACGCGCAATACGCATTCAGCACTACACTTTCCGGCATTTGCCTTGAGTTTATATTCGCCTACTTTTAACCCAGTGAAAACCACTGTGTTTTCTTCTATTTGTTCCAAAGTGCATCCACTGTAATCACTTATCGTCCAGTTGATGTCTGCATCAATTTTAACACCATCTCTATAAATTAATACAACAACGTTAGTCTGTGCCCCAACTATTAGTGTTTCTGTCGGGCAAATAATTTCCGCAGTATAAACAGGGTCTAGCACGTTTATTTCACAAGATTTTTCTTGCCCGTCCGCTGAGATTACAATATAACATTGACCTTTAGCTATCGCAGTAACAGTTCCATCTGACGAAACACTCGCTACGTTCGTGTTTGTAGATATAAAGTTTACTGCTGTTTTATTATCGCTATATTTAGCGGTTATTACAGCTTGCTCGTTCTTTTCTAAAGTGATTACCGTATCACTTACGGTCAGAAAATACTTATACTCTTTATTATCTGCAGTATCTTTACACGAACACATAAATAACGACATGGTTAAAACTAATAAAAATATTAATATTTTTTTCATATTATTTACCTCACGACCTTCCGACAGGATTATATCCGTCTTTTACTATGTTTTCGTTTACATAATCAGTCAAGACTTTAAGCTCGTCATTAGTACAATCTGAACTGTAATATACATATTCGTTATATCTTACCAAGAACAATTCTCTATTAAGTCTTTCTTTCAATACTTCTTTATCTGCATCGGTGTAATTGCTATTTTCAATAACACGCATACCATTTAATATATATCCTTCAAACTCTAAAAGCGTATTTCTTGGCCAGAATTGTGCACTAGTAGAAGTGGTAAGCGGATATAGACAGTCAGTTCCTTTTTGATTGTATATCCACTCGATGTGGTCTGATGTAGCATGATAATATTTATCAATCCACTCGCCAGCAATTCCGTAATAATGTGTTACGAAATCTTCAACCACGTCTTCAAGTTCTAAAAGCGGATTCCAACCGAGACGGCTTCTTACGAAAATTTTAAGGTCGTCTAACACGCCCAAATCAGCACCGTAACCTTGTTCGTGAACAGCTTCAAAACGAATTCCATTTTCATGGTACCATCTAAACTGTTCTGCCATGTAAGACATGTTATTAAAGTAAGTGTGCTTTCCTGGGAAGTTTGAGCCATAAGAATACATATAGAAAGTATCCTTAAACACACTCCAACCTAAAAGGTCACTTCTGTTTTGCTTATTAGTTTCGCAAGGGTCATTGTAACTATGTTGATAGCATGAAAGAATCGGAGTATACATAAAGCCTATGCTTATATCCCCTTGTCTTGGATAAACGGTTTCGTCTATTGGAACGTAATTGCCACTAGAATCTAGTCTAACAGGAGGAGTAATATAATTGTAATAAAGTAGAGGAACTAATTCAACTTTTCTAGTAATCCCACGTTCTTTAAACCAATTATCAATATTTTCTGCAACTCTGTTACAGAATCTAATTAATACCCCACCGCCATTGTAAATAGCAGTTTGTTCTAAACATTTTGAACAGTCGCAAGAAGTCGGGTAGTCGTTTACGCCCAAGTTCATTTTCTTAATGCTTTCATTATTCAATAAAATATTAAATAAGTTTTCACTGAATATACGAATAGCATCTTCATTTGTATAACAAATTTGGTTGTTTTTATACAAACCTAATTCTTTTACTTCTTCATCATTTGGGTCTAAGATGAACTGGTTTGTATGACAGAAATATCCATCCCAATAAAAACCGTCAAAAAGTTCACTAGTACTTTGATGTTGCTTAGTCCCGCAAAGCATATACATTCTAGCAACGTTCTTCATATATCTTTCGCCAAACACTTCATGCGCCGTCATCTTCGCAATAGTCGGAACATATTGATAATTAAAATCTAACAATTTAAGTTCGTTAAAATAATCGTAGTAAACGAAATCTACGGCATACGCCATGAAATTTATTTGATACTCTAAGAACTTATAAACAGAGTTTAACGTACCATAAGCGTCCGCACCGCACATGTATACTGTGTTACCCTTCCTAATAATAGTCGGACCAGATTCACCCATTACTTCAAGTTCAATAACAATGTCAGTTTGTGCTTTTATTAGCGAAGTTTCGCCAATTGAAAGATATTTTGCATTGTTATCGTGAGTAAGTCCAGCATCCGAAATAACCCCTATTTGACAGCCCGTAGATTCCTTTAAGAAATATTGAAGTTCTTCAGCCGCATAAGATTCCATTTGAGTGGGATTATCTGGAATAACTATTACGTAATCAGTAGATTTGTTTTTAATAAAAACAATATCTGTTTCAGCAAAAGATTCAGGTTCAATGTAAAGAGATGGTCTAGTACTTTTATAACCTTCATCAGTATCGTTATCTTTTTTATCATCACAGGAAGCCATCATAAACGACATTCCTAAAACAAGCGTTAATAATAAAATAATAATCTTTTTCATAATCATCACCTACAAGTTACGCTAAATTCTACCCATACGGTATTCATAGCTTTATCGCTAACAACGTATCTAATCGTATACTTTCCTGCTTGATTAAAGGTATAAGTATAGTCTTTAAGATTAATCATCGTTGCCATAAAATTGTCACCTATTACATAAACGTAAACGCTTAAGCCCTCTTCAACATTGTCCGACACAACAGGTTTAGGTAGACTAATTTTTGTACCTACTGTCAACTCAGAATCAATATCACCTACAGTAATTGTAGGAGCAACTCTATCTATTACTTTAATAGTGCCCCAAATGGTGTCAGGGTTACCGTTTGAATCGCTTACTTCATAGTTAAAAACGTACGTACCGCATTCGGTTACTGTAAATTTATAATCACTAGTTATAGTTGGATTATAAATTGATTTACCGCTTGGCGTAGCAATATTTAAGGCTAAATTAATATTATTATCATAGAAGTCGAAGAATTTAATCATAGGAAGTGTAACTTCATCATTAACTTCTGCAAGCAAAGTTGTGTTAAATCTATTGTCCTCAATACGCATAGGCGCTGCAAGGTCTAAATCAGCATCAGTTATATTTGTGTTTGCAAGACTTGTTAATATGACTTGGTTTGCACCAGTTACTCCTTCAATACTAATATTAACGTAAACATTTCCACTTGTAAATCCTAAGAACTTTTTACCATTTAGATAAGTCTTTACTTTACCATAAACATTGTCACTAAAGTCGGTTAACGTATTATCAGAGCAGTTCAATCTTGCTTTGATACTTGAAAGTTCAGAAGCGTTGTCACCAAATAAATAATCTAGTGAATAAACTTTTTCACCGTTAAGATATAAATCCGTTTGCTTTGTTTGTTTGTTTTTAGCGAAATAAAGTTCAACTGTTTCTTCAGAATTTCTGGTGTCAACAAAAGAATATCTAATTCCTTCAAATTCACCTTTACCAACAACTACTGAGAAATCGAAGTCAATAAAGTTGACGTTCACTTTGTTAGAAAATGAAAGCGTACCACTTTGTTTTCCCTCTTTTACAGACATCATCATAATACCGTTATCAAAGAATTGGTTTAAATTTTCGGTAGCAATGTAGTTGTTTATATAATGATATGAACTATTATATTTTTCAAAATCGTTTTGGTCTACAACCTCAACTTGATAAATTTTTTCTGTTTTATAATTGCTATTAAAAATATTTTCAGCAACGTACTTTACCGTATGTTTACCAATAGTCTCAGCCTTATAAGACATGGTATCGGTAATTTCAACGTTGTCAAAATAAACTTTAACCGGTACTAAATATCCTTGTCCTTCACTATAAAGCTTAGCATCTACTACGGGAAGTTTTACTTGTTCACCTAATGTGTTTTTAAGAGCAATCGGAACATCATTCATTATAGGATTTAAGGAATCAGTTGCCGTGATATTAAACGTTTGGATTTTTTGATTTCCTACAAAATCGGTAACCTTATAGTTAACAGTATAAACACCGCTATTTATTACATCAAAATATTTTTCGCCACCGTTTTCTTGAATAGGATAATCTTCACCATCGAATAAAATCGTACAATCAACTGTTAAATCGCCTAGTCCACCGCCGAATTCACCGTCATATAAGATGACGCTTGTACCAGTATAAACTTTGTTTTGAATTTTGTTGTTTACACTGTAGAATAACTCGTCACATGAATCAACAACTTTTACGTTGATTGTTTTAGTATAGCTTAAATCCTTATAAGAAGCAGAATAGCAAATCTTATAAGTTCCTGTACTTTCTGTATTAAATCTATCGTTTTCAACAGTTAAAATCTTACCGTTTGGAGCATAAACAAAAACCTCCATATTAGAAACTGTATTGCCATTATTATCAACAGCTACACAGTTAGGGATAGGATAAGATTTTCCCTTAAGTCCGTCAGGCATTTCCATTTCTATATATGAATTGTCGCCCCAAACTATATCAATCCACTCGACAGGACGAGCAGATTCAGCAAGAGCTATTGGAAATACAGCGGTAAGTGCCACGAGCATAAGCAAGCATAAAACATATTTAATAGTCTTCTTCATATATCCTCCTTAATTAACTTTGGTTAACATAATTAACCTTTTATTCCACCCATCGCAACGTTGCCCATAATTTTATTTCTAAAAGTAATAAATAAAATAATAACAGGAACACACGAAACGAATGATGCGCAAAGTATAACGGGTGTAGAGATACCTGTGGTCGGATTGGTCTGGAATTTATATAAACCATATGAAATAACAGGCTTATTTGGTAAGAAAATCATAGGAATTTGATAATCGTTCCAGAACTGAATAAAATATAAAATAAATACAGCAGCGATAGTGCTACCAACCATAGGTAACATAATTTGTAAAAAGATTTTTAAATGACTTGCGCCGTCAATTTGCGCTGCTTCAGAATACGTCCAAGATACGTTCTTAAACGCAGCGTAGAAAACAAGGAAATAAATCCCCGGATATTTACAGTTCATAATGCATATTCCTAAAAGGCTATTATCAAAATGAAATAATTGAGCGAACTGTACTTGAGAAGGAAGCGCGCCAACGATAGGTATAAGCATTACAACAACTGCAAGCATATAGATAAACTTCGAGCCTCTAAAGTTATACTTAGAAACCGCATAAGCAGTCATAACCTGAGTTGCAATTGAAAATAAAGACATAGAAACCGCATAAAGAAAAGCGTTTAAAAACATCTCTTCAAAATATATTGGAAAGACACCTTTGCCCTTAATTACAACTTGAACGTAAAAATTTTTAAGCACTTCAGAAAAGTTATCTAAAAATGCAAAACCGAATTCGGGATTTGGCCAACCCAAAACGTTATAGTAAAAATCCATATAATTTTTACATGCGGTGAGCGCGCCAAAAAACAGCAAATACAACATCGAAACGACGTAAGCAAGAATAAGCGAGTAAACGATTATCTTAAACACATCGAACTTTTGTCTAATTTTATTCCTATTCATCATAATCAATCCTCACTCGGTCCATATTTTTCAAGCAACGATTTGGTAATAACCGTAATCGGTGCAACAATAAGAGTAAAGAGTATACCACCAGCAGCCGCATAGGTATATTGTGCGTAAGTCGCTTCATCACCTGCGACCTTAGTAAAGAACACGTAGCCTAAAGTATCGTAAGGCGTATAACGTGTCGCGTTACCACCAAAGAAAGAGAAGAAATACCCTTGGTTTATAAAGAAATTACCAATGCCGACAACTATGTAAGTAACAACCGTCGGGAAAATCATGGGAATTATGATAGACGTAAGTTCTCTAAAAGATGATAACGGCTCAAGTTCTCCATACTCTAAAACGTCTTGGGAAATACTACACATTGCAGACAAGTAAACAACTAGTCCGCCAGCAAAACCCATCCACGCGCCGAATAAAAGTACAGTGTAAAACGCCGTATCTGCAGACGTTAATAGATTCTTATCAAAATTAAAAATGATTGGGAATGCGTCTACAATTATAACTCTTGCGTTGATTACGAAAACCATTGCAGAAAGTAAGTTTGGCATAAACAAAATTACCTTCAAAAAACCCGCAAAAGGCACTTTTTTAAATACAACGTACGCTGTAATGATATTAATTGGTAACATTATAAATAAACTTAAGCCCGCTTGAATTGCAGAGTTTTTAACAGCTACCATTAATTCTTTTGTGACAAATATATCCTCAATTACGTCTGCAAAGTTAGCAAATAGCGCAAATGAAAAGGTATCGCTAACTTTGTCGTAAGTCTTAAATGCCAATAAAATCGAGTTAAGGTTTAGCGCAACGTAGAAAATTAAAAATTGCACCATGGGAAAGAGAAGGAAGAGAAAAAGAAATATTCCTTCCTTCCTCTTTGCGCTCATAGTGGTATCTTTCTTTTCTTTTTTGCTAGGCTTAAACACGGCAATTTTCAGAGAATATAGTTGCCATTTTAATTTGTTAAAAATACTTTCTCTTTTTTCCATATTGTACCTAATTTAAAGATTTGAAATTATTCTCCCCAGTCTGCAGTAAACTGTGAAAGCATGCTGTCGTAACACTGTTTAACAGTAGTTACACCGTTTGTACTTTTTTCCATGAATAAAAGGATTGGGTCGTAATATACGCCTTTATATCCACCAGGAGCTCTAAAGTCCCAACGACCTTCAGCATAAAGCTCTTGGTTGCTTCTCATATAATCAGCAATAGGTAGATTATCGACAATCGTAGCACCCTCTTCTATGAATTTATAGATGCTCTTTGCAACACCTGGCCACTCAGCAATCTCTTCTTTAGTAGCGGTAAAATTAAACGGTCTCCAGCATCCACCAGTATTCTTGGTAAAGTTAGCTAACTGTTCTCTTGAATGAATAAACTTAATGAAAAGTTTTGCAAGCTTTAATTGAACATCGTAATTTTCAACGTCTGCTCTAGATGCAATACAAATAGAAGTTTTATGAGCAGCAGTACCTTTCAATACTCTATCATATTCTCCATTCGCATTAACTGTTTTAGTTTGATTAGGAACGCCGTCTACGTCAACAAAGTTAGGGATGGGTAACCATCTAAATTCTCTATTGCCATAAGCAAATTGAGGAAGCGTTCCACCGTTAGACATATCGTCAAATACCTTTTTTGATTCAATTTCCCAGAAAGAACCCTCTAGCAACATAGCAATTTTCTTTGTTTGTACTGCACTGTTTGCAAATTCAAACTGAGCCTGTGTATAGGTGTTTTTGCTTGCATTACTAGAATAATAGGTTGATTTAGACGTAATGTCATAAGATGCTTTAATACCAGCAAGTCTACCAGTCTGATTCTTTAATTTTGTGTAGTTAGAAGAGTTAATCTCGCCTAATTGAGTGTCTGTTCCATTATAACTATAGTTGAGCGCATAGTCGTTAGCACCTTCATAGTTAGCCCAAACGTCGTTATAGAAACCACGTCTTTGATAGTCTTCAACACCAGCCCATGTAAACGGAGTAATTCCTTTACCTACCATGTAGTCCAAAAGTTTCATAAAATCATTCCAAGTATTAGGCATACCGTCGTCAGACGTGCCCCACTCTCCGTCAGGACCACTTGAACAGTTTTCTTGTTCAATGTTTGACCAGTTAGCGCCAATTTGACCGTTCTTTAAGAAATAAAGTCTTTGATTGTTAAAGAGGTCAGCGTCATAGGTAGTACCATAAAAATAGGTACGCCACGGAATTGAATAGTAGTGACCGTCAAAATTAATAAAGTCGTCATATCTAGCATCCATACTACTTAAAATTGATTTAGTAGCTTCATTGCCAGTAATTTCCGCCAAATCACCATTATCGTCATAAATTTCTTCAGTCATAATATCAGTGATGTCAACGATTAAATTACTACCCATAAAGTCGTTTGGTGCACCAGGGACAAACCAAAGAACGTTTGATAAATACGGCATAGTAGTTTTAAGTGTTTCAGCTTTAAATTCATCTTTTTTAGCCTCTTTTAAAACTTGTACGCCCATTTTGCCATCTTCAAACTGCGTATTCTTGTAGTATTCTGTAAAGTCCTCAATGTATTCATCAACGAAATATGAGCCAACACCGTCTTCAAACACACCGATGTTTAATAACGATTTTGTTTCGTCGATTTCTACACCGCCACCACCTCTGCTACCGCATGCGGCAAGCGAAGTTACCGAAAGCAATACAGAGAGTATCAAGCAAATAATTTTAGTCTTTTTCATATTATCCTCCAACAGTTTTTATTTATAGTTTAGTAGTGCCGTTGTTCATCACAACGGCACCAAAAGACTTTAGTTTAATTCCCACAAAACCGCTAGTCCAGTTTCATCGTCATAGTGCCAATAGGTCTTGCTTGTATCAGTAGGTTCTTCCTTACTGAAATAGTATACGGTATCAGTAGTACTCAACAATGGTTGTTCCGCAGTGTTATTTCCTTTTATAAACTCACCATCTGCTGATGACAAATAAATATGGCATATAGGATTAGTAACTGCATTATCACAAGAGAACACACCGACATTGTTATCAATACTGAAACTATCACCAAAAACAACAACTTTTAGGCTAGTACAATTCTTAAATTGTCCGTCTGCATAAGTTGCATAATCACACTTAGTTACACCAGGAGCCTCAACATATTCTAATGAAGTACATCCATAGAACGCGACACCATAAATACCAGTTACAGTCTTGGGTAAAATAACGTGGGTAATAGTATTTTCATTTCTAAATGCTCTTCTTCCAAGCGCCCTTACAGGCAATCTATCATGAACGCCATCATCATAATAAGCACGAACATAAACTACAGTATCTGTTCCGTTATATGCTGAATCATCTGCATCGTTACGCACCTTATATGCACCTTTTCCATCATCTAACGTCGCATCATAAACATACATTATGCCAGCGGTTTGGTCAGCGTCACAGTTCTTACATGCACCGTCAACGTATTCGTGTGCAGGTGCTAATTTAACAGCTGTTTCAGTTTCATCTGTAAAGTCCCAAGTTCCACAAGTACCATTTTTGTCACGGTGATATACTTCACTTGCAAGTAAAGGTCTAGGATAGTTTGACGCACTATTGTAAGTAACTTTACCATCGATAGAATCAAGATAAATGTGTAACTTCGGTTCTGCCGGTGCCGGTTGACCTTCGCTTTGGTTAAATACCCAGTTACCATTAGACATATCAAAGTTTGCACCTACTATTAAAGTTGTTAACGCAACACAATCTCTAAAAATGTTGTCATGACTGGTAATTCCCGCGATTGAATCACTATATCCCGAAACTTTAGTCCAACCTCTAATATCTACATATTCTAATGAAGTACAACCTGCAAAAGCTACACCACCCACAGTTTTAACAGTGTCGGGAACGATTACTTTTGTGATATGTGAGCAGTTATAGAATGAACGTTTACCTAACGCAACTACTTTGTGATTACCTTCAGGTCCATTATAATATTCACGAACGTAAACTTCAGTATCCGTTCCGCTATATGCTGCAACACCACTAGTGCCACTATAAACTA
>JAZNMA010000171.1:0-1531 GCA_045579345.1 Christensenellaceae bacterium
GCTAATAACGGGCAGGTTGTTTTAGATTCAATAAAGCAATCAAGGGTAAAACGCTCGGTTAAAGGCACAAACGGTAGATGGTATAAGGAAGCACCTGTTAGCATTATTGACATGTATTATGGCGTGCATTTTGTTCCTTTAGATGAAAACGGCATAAGGCTATTAAGAATTCTTTTTGGGGAAGATTGTAGAGAAAAAATAACAGAAATATTTTTCTCAAAAGAAGAGATGAAACACAATTATAACAATTTTGATGCTATTAAGGATGGGAAGTTGTTTTTCAATCATTTAGATAGTGATATGGAAAAGTTGGTTCGTTTATACGACTATATGACCTTTCATAAATTGACTGGCAATATCTTGTGCTATGACTTTCAACTATCATACTTACAAGCGTATTTTGGCAATAAGGCAAGTTATTACGTTTGCAAGTTAGACGTGATTGAAGAGCGTTTAGGACTTCCAAAATGGCGGAATACGAAAAGGTAAAGGATACGCCGCCGAGCGAAGGCGAGGCGGCATTTTTCCTAATACTGATTTTAAAAAAAATTCAATAAAAAAATTAAAAATAACGGAGATTTATTATGTTTATATTAGATAACGATTTGGGAAACGAATTGACTTTAATAGGCTTTTTAGGGTATAATATTATTAACCCTAAACGTAGTGCGGACAAGTCCGACAATGAAGCAAGGAGCGTTAAAAAAGCCACTTGTGGACGGGGAGGGAATATAGGGCGACTACACGGTCCGCCATACTTTGTAAGGAGGTGACAGATAGAGAATTAAACAAAGTTCTAAAGGCGTTGGAGCAAATTCCGAACGAAAAAGAGCGAGACGATGCGATGCAAATCGTTTTAAAAGCAGCGTCGGAAAGCATTACTTTAGAACGGCTTAAAAAAATATCTTCTTTTAGGGAAGAAGAAAAGAAAAAAGAAGAAGGGCAAGGATTTATCAAATTTACAAAAAAGGAGATAGAATCTATGCCAGAAATTATTCAAAGATTATTTGTTTTTGATGAAAAAGTTATTACATACCGTTTGGTTCGCGGGAAATATTATCAAGCCAGATATCGCCGTGACGGGTTAAACGTTGAAGTCATGTGTAAAGACTTCGAGCAAATGAAAAGGAAATTTATAGAGAAGTTTTACCGTGCGCTAACAGAAAAACAATCGACTAAATATCCAAAATTTAGAGAGTTTGTTGAAGAATGGCTTAAAATTAAGAAACAAACGGTAAAAGAATCAACCTACAATTCGTATGAGAATCTCGTGTTTGCACATATTCTTCCACGATTTGGAAAAATGTTCTTAAACGAAATTACGAGAAAAGAAGTTCAAGACTTTTTATTCGGACTAGTTGACCAAGGCAAAAACAGAACGGCGCATAAGATAAAACAACTTATGTCAAATATGTTCGTTATGATTGCCGACGACTACGACTTACGAAACCCAGTAGAAAAAGTAGTGCTTTCACACTATAAAGTTAAAAAGGGTAGGGCGTTTACAAAAGAAGAAGAGCATCAAATCATA
>JAZNMA010000172.1:0-5193 GCA_045579345.1 Christensenellaceae bacterium
ATTTTTTCGTCCATAATTATATATGAATTATAACTCATTCCGTTTGGAACTTCGTATTGCCCTTCGAAAAGGTCTACCTCATGGTCATTTACACCAACGTAAAAAATATCGTTTGAAATTTTCATATTACACCTACTCATAATTCTTTTTTATCTTTTATTAAACCACTATTTTGTATTAACAATCTAACCAAAACGGTTCAGATGCGAGTCAGACAGCCGAAACGAGTATTTTATGCAAGGAGTGTTCGTCCGTACATGACTAAATAAAAACGCAAGTTTCGTCTGTATCACGACGCATATCAACCGTTTTAAAATATAGCGGATTCAATCACGCCACCGCCCAGGCACTTGTTGCCGTCATAAAACACAGCGAACTGACCTTCTGTTATTGCGCGCTGTTTTTCTTTAAAATCGACTTCAATTTTGTCGGGCAAAATTCTTACCCTACATTCCTGCTCCGGTTGACGATAGCGGAATTTTGCAGTACAGTTAAACTCCGTTTCCGTAGGCTTAGACGGTATCCAGTTACATTCTTTCATTATAAGCCCCTTGCTAAAGAGTTTATCTTCAGAACCGTGTGCAACGTACAAAATATTATTTTTTAAGTCTTTTTCAATAACAAACCAGCGACTGCCGTCGTCCTCTTTTTGACCACCTATTCCTAAGCCACGACGCTGACCTATGGTGTAATACATAAGTCCTAGATGTTCGCCCAAAACTTTGCCGTCGTACGTCATTATTTTACCCTTTTTTGCGGGAATATATCCTTGCAAAAACTGACGGAAGTTGCGTTCGCCTATAAAACAAATACCCGTGCTATCTTTCTTTGTTGCAGTTGCTAAGCCGTGCTTTTCAGCAATCTTTCTAACCTCGCTTTTATCAAGCTTGCCGAGTGGAAAAAGCACTTTATCAAGCTGGTCTTGGGAAAGCTGGTTTAAGAAATAGGTTTGGTCTTTGCTTTGGTCTTTAGCTTTCAATAAATAGTGAATATCCCCATCGTGCAAAATATCACAATAATGCCCTGTTGCGATATAATCTGCTCCCAACTCAAAGGCTTTTTTCTTAAAATCTTTGAACTTTATTTCGCGGTTGCATAATACGTCGGGATTGGGCGTTCTACCCGCATTATATTCTTCTAAAAAGTAAGAAAAAACCCTGTCCATATACTCTTTAGCAAAATTCACAGAGTAATAGGGTATGCCAATGGCGTTTGCAACACGGCGAACGTCTGCAAAATCGTCTTCGCTCGTACACGCACCACACTCGTCCTTTTCTTCCCAATTATTCATAAATAAACCGATTACGTTATAGCCTTGTTCTTTTAAAATGAGCGCAGCAACAGAACTGTCCACTCCTCCACTCATTCCCACAACAACGGTTTTTGCCATCAGCGTTTTCTCCTTTTTAGGCTCGGTTGCATTATTTGTGTATATTAAAACAACCTTTGTTATATTTATTAAATATATCACACTTTGTAAAAAATATCAATTATTTACAGTTGGATTGACTAATTTATTAAATAAAACCTTTAATCTATTGATTTTGCCTTTGGTTTATGTTAAAATGTAAATTGAGTATGATTTCATGCTTAATACTACTTAATTTTTGCTTAAATTGGAGGATTTTATGAGTACCGACGGCTCTGTTCCGTTATCTACGTTGCTCACGCCCAGCCAAAACGTAAATTCTTGGCTACTTGTTGCAATCATTGCGCTGATTTTGATGTCCGCTTTCTTTTCTTCAACCGAAACGGCATTTTCATGCGCAAGTCGCATTAAACTGCGCACTCTTGCTTCTAACGGCAATAAGCGCGCTAAAAAAGCTTTAATGCTTGCGGAAAATAATTACGATAAGTTTATTTCTACCGTATTAATAGGAAACAATTTAGTTAATATTTCCGCTTCGACCATTGCGACTATTTTTTTTACAAGACTTATCGCGTCAGGTTCTGCCGAGGTGGTTTCTACAGCCGTTATGACTATTAGCGTATTAATCTTTGGGGAAATTACACCTAAATTTATCGCTAAAACCTATCCTGAAAAAATGACCATGGCTTTCTACCCGTTAATTAAGTTCTTTTACTTCATTTTCTACCCCTTAAACATTATTTTCGGCGGTTGGAAATGGTTGCTCTCTAAAGTTTTTAGATTCAAAAGCACGGACGTGGTTACTGAAGACGAGATTATGACCATAGTTGAAGAGGCGGAAGAAGACGGCACTCTTAAAACCGAAGAAACAAAACTTATTCGCTCGGTCATCGAGTTTGACGATTTGGAGGTGGGCGACATTTTAGTTCCACGCGTCAATATCGTCGCAGTTGATATTCATTCTAGCATGGAAGAAATACGCAAAGTTTTTGATTTCGAAGGCTACTCGCGTCTGCCCGTTTATAAAGACAGTGTGGATACTATTATCGGTACTATCCACCAAAAAGATTTTTACTCTGCTTTTCTTAACGGCAAAAAAGGTATCGACGGCATAATGCAAAACGCCTTTTATACCACCGAACACGCTAAAATATCAGTGCTACTTCGTCAACTGCAAAAGAAAAAAGTGCATATCGCAGTCGTGTTAGACGAGTACGGCGGAACACTCGGCTTGGTTACTTTAGAAGACATACTAGAAGAATTAGTTGGCGAGATTTACGACGAACACGATGAGGAAATCAATTATTTTAAACAAATTTCTGAAAATACTTTTATCGTGCAAGGCAACGCCCCTATCTCCGACACTTTTGAGGTTTTAGGCTTTTCTAATGGCGAAGAAGAAGATATTGAAGCGAGCACCGTCAGTGGATTTATTATTGAACAGCTTGGCGAAATCCCACACGCAGGCAAAAAGTTTTCTTATCTCAACCTAGACTTAGAAGTGCTTAAATCTACCGTCAAAAAGGTTTTACAAGTTAAAATAAAGGTTAATCCTATTACCGAAGAAGTTGAATAAACCAATTACTGCCACTTTTTATTTTGAAGTGGCAGTATTAATCTATCTGTAGCTCAGTTGGATAGAGCGTGAGACTCCGACTCTCAAGGTCGCTGGTTCGACTCCAGTCAGATAGACCAAAACAGAACGCTTATTTGGCGTTCTTTTTTGTATAATGGCGGAGCTCAACTGAAATTACGGATTTAATTACGGCATTAACGCAAAAAGAAGCGTTGACTTGTTGTCAATGCTTCTTTTTGATGGTGCCACCGATTGAAAGACAATCGAACACTCAATAAAAGAAGAATCCCGAGCAATTTCGGGAGAGAAATCGTCGGGATAAGGGTTCTTTATATAGTTGTAATAGATGTCCGCTTTATTGTCATACAAGACGATTTTTGTATTAACGCAAATTGTTAGGCTTTTCTATTGATATTTTTAATGTTGTATGGTATAATAATACAGAATTTTTATACAAATAAAATGGTGAATTATGAAAAAAAGAAATAATTTTTTTGAAAGAACTAAAAAAATCGCAATAAGCGCATTGTTTTGCGCGGGTTGTGCTGCTCTTTTTAGTGCATGCGGTAGCTTAAATGAAAATGGTAGCGGCAATATGCCAAAGAATGCCAGTCAAGGCTTAGAATACGAGCTGAGCGCAGATAACAGCTATTATACCGTAACGGGCTTGGGTGCGTGCTTAGATGAAAACGTCGTGATACCGTCCGCATTAAACGGAAAACCTGTCAAAGTAATTGCTGAAAAAGCTTTTAAAAACTGCACGGAAATAATAGAAATTACCATTCCCGATTCGGTGATAAGGATTGAAAAAGAAGCCTTTTTGTCTTGCACCGAACTCGAGAAAGTACAGCTTTCAAATGGTATCAAGACAATTCCCGATGGCTGCTTTAGAATGTGTTATAAATTGAACGAAATCAATTTTCCTGCATCGGTTACGAAGATAGATTATGGTGCGTTTATCGGTTGCGCTTTTACGGAGTTGACGATTCCAAATACCGTTACGACGATTGGAAGTCGAGCATTTTATACTTGTTCAAAATTGGAAAGCGTTGTTTTGCCGAATACGATTTCCAGTATCAGCGATTTTATGTTTTATAAGTGCAGTGTTTTGCAGGAAATCGCCCTTCCTGAAACGGTAAAGTCCATTCAAAACAATGCGTTTAACGGTTGTTCTTCTCTCCGTGAAATCCATTTTCCCAACGGATTGGAAACGATAGGTGAGAATGCGTTTTATGAATCGGGTTTACAAACTTTGAAGTTCTCGGCCTCTATTAAAACGGTCGGTGGCTATGCGTTCGAAAACTGCAAAGAATTGTTGTCTGTGGACTTTTCAAACGGCAATTTGACATTAGGGCGCGGTGCTTTTTCGCAGTGTGAAAAGTTGGAAACGGTGAAACTCTCGAATTTTCTTACGAATATACCCGAATATGCTTTTGCTTGGTGCGAAAGATTGAAGTCGATTGCAATTCCCGACTCGGTCGAAACTTTAGGCGAATGCGCTTTTACGGATTGTGAGAGCTTAAAAACGGTAATAATTGGCAATGGCGTTACGGTGATTAACAGGGGAGCGTTTTCATCCTGCGGTAGCTTGGAAAGCGTAGTGATTGGCAGTGGTGTATCTTCGATTTCCAGCGGAGCGTTTTCTTATTGCGATAATTTGTCGAGCGTTGACTTTAAAAACAAGAGTGGGTGGTCGCTTTATTATAACGATGGTGAAAAAGTGAAGACATTTACAGCTGCGGAATTGGCGGACGTCGACTTTGCGGCGAATGCTCTTGAGCACGAGTACATCTATCTCGATTGGAAACGTGCTTAAATTACAAATGTTATAATCTATTCCGGGTATAAAGGTTGATTTTTGTCGTAGCGTAATCATGTATATAATGCTCGCAATAATACGCGCCGTTTGCGTAATTCCACGTAACGTATTTTTCTTCCGTTTCGTGTTTTCCCAAAACGTATTCATCTTCACCGATGATTATGCTTTGAATAATAACGTAATGTGCATTTTTTCTTTCGTTTTCAGTAGTTTTCATTTTGTTTTCCTCCAAGTGTTTGAATTTGATTATAAAATAGCGTAAAAGTGAAATAATAAAAAAAGCCCGTTTATCATAGCAAAAGCCCTGATAAACGGGTATTTTAATATATTTAGGTAGGGGAAAGGTCATTTTCCGTAAAAGAAAGACAAAGCCGAAGCCATTTATCCGAAATTTGAATAATATGGTTCGACTTTGTCCGATTTGGTGCC
>JAZNMA010000173.1:0-3705 GCA_045579345.1 Christensenellaceae bacterium
AGACCTGTAATTAAAATTGCCAGTATACAAAGAGGCGCAACATATTTTACTATAACATTAAAATATGTTGTCATCCACTTACTTTTGTCGATTCCTATTTCTTTAGGTAAAATATTTTTATCTATAAACCAGCCGGCTATTACACAAGTTATTATCGCTATTATCGGCATCAAAATATTATTAGCTAAAAAGTCGAACATACTCAAAATGTCTTTGTCACCTATACTAATAAAAGATAAGACACCGTTACCCAAAGAAGAAAGCGTGCCTAATACTAGTATCGCGCCAAAAACTATACAACATGCAGTAATACGTTTCATTCTTCCATCTTCACACAAAACAGCAACAATTGACTCAACTAGTGAAACCGATGAGGTAACCGCAGCAAATAAAACTAATATAAAGAATATGAGACCTATAATATTTCCGCCAGGCAATTTGTTAAACATATTAGTAAGTTGCACAAACATAAGCGATGCCCCATCATTTTCTAAAGCCACATCTGGATTGGGAACAAAGGCATAAACAGCAGGAATAATAATTAATGAAGCAACTAAAGCAAATATGCTATCAAATATGGCAATTTGTTTTGACGAGGATTTAATACTAACCTCTTTTTTCATATACGAACCATATGTAATCATAATGCACATACCGATAGACATCGAATAAAAAAGCTGACCCAAAGCCCCCAAAATAGTTTCAAAACCAAACTCGTTAAAGTTTGGCAATAAAACATACTTAACCCCATTGAATGCACCTGGTTGGCAAAGCACGTAAACCATTAAAAATACGGCTATTATCGCTAAAGCAGGCATTAAAATTTTGCTCATTTTTTCAATACCTTTTTGAACGCCGAAAACAACAATTACAACTGTAATAACCGCAAAAATCAGGAAGAATATTATTGGTTCCCATGTCGAAGTTCTAAACATAGTAAAAAAGCTATTTGTTTGTTCTGGCGTAACCGTATTTCCAACTAAACTTTCCGCTCCTACCAAGTATGCCCAACAATATTTTACAACCCAGCCACCTATTACGCAGTAATACGGAACAATTATTAGCGGAACAATTACGCAAACGTAACCAAACCATTTAAATTTCTTATTCAACTGCGAAAATGCTCCAATAACGCCTTTGCCTGTATGTCTGCCTATACCTATTTCAAGCATTAATAACGTTAGTCCAAAAAATATAGCTAGTAAAACGTAAGACAACACGAAAATTCCACCGCCATACTGAGCAACCAAATAAGGAAATCTCCAAAGATTCCCTAGTCCGACAGCAGAGCCAGAAGCCGCTAGCACAAACCCTATTTTACCGGTAAACCCTACGTGTTTTTGTTCGGTAAACTCAGCTATTCCGCTATTGTAAACTTGTTTTGAATTTGTTTGTTTTTCCATAACATTTTCCTTTGCAATTAAATTTTTAATATAAATTCTAAAATTTTATCAAGATATTCGCCTTCAAAACTTTCAATATCGCCACTATCAGCAAGTTTGGCAAATTTAGGATTTATCGGTAACTTCGCTGAAAGTTTTATGTTAAATTCTTTAGCAACATTCTCCACCTTACTTTCACCAAATAAATTTATCTTATTTTTACAATCAGGGCATTCTAAATACGACATGTTTTCTACTACTGCTAAAACAGGAATATTCATCATGTCTGCCATTTTTACTGCTTTGCCAACAATCATAGAAACAAGCTCTTGCGGAGACGTTACTACAATTATGCCATCAATAGGAAGTGACTGAAATACAGTAAGCGGAACATCGCCTGTGCCTGGAGGCATATCTACAAACATGTAATCCACATCATTCCATACTACGTCCGTCCAAAATTGCTTTACAGCACCTGCAATTACCGGACCACGCCATACAACAGGGTCATTGTCATTTTCAAGCAATAAGTTAATCGACATCATTTTAATTCCAGTTTTACTTGATACCGGTAATAAATATTTATCGTCTTTTGCTTGAGCCCTATCCTTTATACCAAACATTTTGGGAATTGACGGGCCAGTTATGTCGGCATCTAAAATAGCAGTATTAAGACCTTTTCTTTTAGTTAAAACGGCTAAAAGAGATGTAACCATTGATTTACCGACTCCACCTTTTCCACTAACTACACCGATTACCTTTTTGATATTACTGTGTTCGTTTTGTTCTTCTCTAAAATTCGTTCTTTCTTTACATTCTTTTGATGAACAGCTTGAACAATTATGCGTACAATCACCCACTTGAATTTCTCCTTTATTTTAACATAAAAAATTTTTATCAATTTTAATAAACTCAACATTGTAAGAATTAGAACATACAGTCAACCGATATTCTCTGCCGAGTAAATCAAACAATTTTTGCGTAAAAAAATTATCGCCCATTCCAGCTTTATATAAACTTTCTTTTTTAGTCCATATTTCCGTCAGCTCATTGACGTCGTTAATTTCCTCTCCCTCGTGCTTTAGTTTGTTTTTCAACTTCAAAATTTTATCGTCACAAAATTGAACGTCCACCCCTAATGGAATATCACCGATTGCAACAGCAACAAAATCTTTAGAATGGGACAAAGAAAATTTTATTTTGTCGTCTTTAATTCTCCAACAATTTTTATCAAAAATAAAACAAGGTTTTGACATTTTATGAAAAGTTGTTAAACATCTCTCAAGCAACTTCCAAACTAAAACACTTTGCTTTTGACGATTAACATCATTAATTGATAAAACGTAACTTTTTCTTTCGTCAGATAAAGTTTCAATTAAATAATAAAAATCTGTAAAACCGCTTATTTCACAATAATATACCTTAATCATTCTTATTATTATATCAAACAAATTTATTATTCGCAAACTTAGTTAAGGTTTTTTTAAAAAAAATGATAATTTTATTAATTTTTTTACAATAGACTTGCAAATATAATAATTATGTGCTAAACTATATGCATATTTTGGAGGTGAAAAATGAATATTTGGCACGATATTGAAAGTAGCAGAATTACACCTGAAGAGTTTATAGCCGTCGTGGAAATAAGTAAAGGCTCTAAACAAAAGTATGAAATGGATAAAAAGACAGGACTCTTGCGACTTGACAGAATTCTATATACTTCCACTCACTACCCAGCAAATTATGGGTTTATCCCACATACTTTAGCTGCGGATAATGACCCGCTTGACGTGCTCATTTTATGCTCTGAAAGTTTGATACCTATGAGTTTAGTTAAATGCTATCCTATCGGCGTAATTATTATGAACGATAATGGCTCGGTTGACGAAAAAATTATTGCAATACCTGATACTGACCCAAATTATAATACATATAAAAGCATCAATGACCTACCTAAGCATATATTTGAAGAAATGCAACATTTCTTTTCAGTCTATAAACAATTAGAAAACAAAGACACTACGGTTGACGTTGCCTCAGATAAAGATGTTGCTTTGAGAATTATCAAACAGTCGATGGAAAGTTACAAAATACATTTATACGAATTGACTGCAAAATAAAAAACTATAATAACAAACTACTTCCCTGCCAAAGATTATTATTTGGCGGGAAATTTTTATACAAATAAAAATCCACGGGTAAACCCCGTGGTTTTTCATTTAGGGGTAAAACCCCTTGTTCTAGCGACGTGTAAAGCACGTAGTCTACTTGTGCGTATCGCAAATCGCTTACTTTTTCTTAAATGGGTCTACTACTTCTTGTA
>JAZNMA010000174.1:0-2512 GCA_045579345.1 Christensenellaceae bacterium
CTTGTAATCACCATCGGTGGCGTATTTGCTGCATGGCATTATTCAATCGGTGCGGTTGATTCAATTTACGTTTCACCAGGTCTTCAAATGACAGGTGTTGAAACAAGTACGGAAACCGCGAAAGGTAAAATAGACCAAGAAGCTCAACATAGTTTTGATTTCCGTGTTGACGATACGTACGATTACTTAGTAAAAGACAACGACGATAGTACTAATCCAACGGAAAGTGACAAATACGTTGCAATGCTTGTTGGTACAGGTTCTTGGACAATTAATTTTACGCCTAACGATAAGGCAAGTATAGATGTTCAAAATAATGGTATTTATCTTATTGCAACCGTAACCGTTAACAGTGATGTTGCTTCTCAATACGGAGGAAAAACCCTTTTGACGGCAAAAGCAGACGGTGCAAACGTAATCGATTTAGGTCGCGTTGGTAACGACGTAACAAGAACGATTACCGCAAAAGAAGTTCTCGGTTGTCTAGATTTCGTACAAAACGTAATTCTTGATACGCCTGATAAGAACTCTAATTTTGCAGCAGTATTAGCAACTTATACAATCACTATTACAATAACGGAAAACTTGTATCCAGCAGTGCAAGGTTAAAAGAGTGCAAAAACAATAAACAAATGGGCGGTATATCATTATATCGCCTATTAGTGTCTCAATATGAAGGGTTTCGAATTATTCGTATTCTTGCTATGCTTAACGGTTTTAATAGTCTTGGTGGGGTTTTTTACCGTGCTCATAACAATAATTGCAAGACAACAGCTAAGGTTAATACGAAATGGGCATGAAGATGTAAGAATTAAAAAAGACGCAATAAAAACAATCGCTAAATCTGGCGAATTTTGGTGGAATATAATTGATAAAATTGTTTCCACCTTTTTGTGCGTTATACTGATTTTAATACTCGTTATTAGTTTAGTGCTCGGTGCGAAAGGGGATAATAGAGTCGTTAAAGGCGTGCCGTCGTTTAAAGTCGTATCAAGTACTTCTATGGCTGTTAAATACGAAAAGAACCAATATCTTTTTGAAAACAACCTTAACGACCAACTGCAATTATTAGACCTCATAGTTTTGCACGAACTTCCCAAGGAAGATGATATAAAACTTTACGACGTTATCGTTTATGAAACCTCGGAGGGGGCTTTGGTTATTCACCGTATAATAGGCATAGAAGAGCCAAACGAAAAGCACCCCAACGAGCGTTGGTTTCAATTAAAAGGGGACGCGTCGGAAAATCCCGATAGGTTTCCTGTTAGATATTCGCAAATGAGGGGTATTTATTTGGGAGAAAGAATACCAACCGTTGGTAGTTTCGTATTCTTTATGAAATCACCCGCGGGCACGATTTGTTTTATGGTCGTTTTGCTTGCGTTACTTATTACGCCTATTCTTGGCAAAAAGTTTGAAAAGGAAGAAGACTTGCGTATTAAATATATGTTAAGCACGGGCGAAATTAAAGAGGAAGAATTAATTAAGAAAAACCAAAAAAAATTAAAAAAGAAAGGTGGCAAAAATGAAAAAGTATAATTTCGTTGCCATCTTAATGATGGTTTTAATTTGTTTTACAAGTATCTTTGCGATTAGTGCGGACGGCGTTTCTGCTAGATGGTTTTACTTCCCTATGATAGAACCAAACGCTTTGCACGGTAAAGTCGATACCGAAATGGGCGAGTTTTATTATAAGCCAGAAGAAGTTTTGCCTGGCGGTGGCGTAGTTCCTGAAATCGGCAAAAACCATATTGACTTGTTGCAACTTATTCTTTATGAAGACGACAAAGGCTATGGACTAAACATAAATAAAAAACCTATCGTACATAACAACTTAAACAATCCAGGCGACATAGTTTATTGCGACCAACAGGTTACACAAGGGAACTTAAAGTTTATGCTCGATAAAAACGCAACAGTAAACAGATTGTTTTTCTGTATCGTTAAGGTAAGCGACACGGAATATACCTCGTATACTTTTTCGTATTCAGAAATGATGAGTGCAATGTTATACGAAACAAAAATTGTAGTTTATAAAACCACCCTTAAAAAAGAAAACGGTGTATGGGACGACGTTTTAAGTGCAGGAGGCTATGCAACCGTAAAAGAGGTGGGTGTAGCGGATTGTGGACGTTCTATTGACGTTGACAGCTGGCATATTGGAAAACTTCCCGAACAAAGTAATACTTAAAAAAATAAACTCGGTAAAATCTACCGAGTTTTTTGTTGCATTTTTTCTTATAATATATATTATATAATGTTACGCGTGCGCGCGCGAGAAGACTTGTGGTTTTGCTTTTTATAAAAACGCAACATATTGTGTTTTGTCAAAAATGGGCACTTTTTAGGGGAAAAACACTTAAAAACACGTAAAAAAACTTATTTTAAACTTTTTAAACTTTTTTTAAAAAACATTGAAAAAACGTTTGACATTTAAATTGTTTTCCTATATAATCGGTAATGCTCTCCAACGAGAGCACATAAATACGGTAAGCAAAATCGTTAGAAAATA
>JAZNMA010000175.1:0-9023 GCA_045579345.1 Christensenellaceae bacterium
TATATAAATAAAATAAAAAATATGCTCGTTTAATCTTGAAAAAAAATAAAAAATATAGTAAAATGATAAAAGGAGTTATATGGGCTTTAAAGACGAACTCTCAACTTTTCCACACGCGATAATCAAATTCAAAGAGCCGATGAAGAAGCATACGGGGTTAGGTGTAGGAGGAGAAGCGGAGTATTATGCTGAAGTAAGCAGTCTTTATGGGCTAAACACCTTGTCGTTGCTCGCAAACGAACATAAAGTGCCTTATAAAGTCGTGGGCTTTGGAACTAATCTTTTAGTTTCCGATAGCGGATATAAGGGCTTAATAATAAATATGAGCAAGATAAACGACGTGTTTTTTAAGAGGAACACCGTACGTGCAATGGCGGGTGCAAGTTTAGAAAAACTCATAAAATTTACCGTTAGCCATAGGCTTTCAGGTGTAGAATGCTTATCGGGCATACCGGCAACAGTTGGCGGAGCGGTCGTTATGAACGCGGGTGCGTTTGGGCATAACGTTTCCGACTGTATAGAAACGGTTGAAACCTTAAAAGACGGAAAGTTAAAAATTTACAGTAAAGAAGATTGTAAATTCGGTTATAGAACGAGTAGATTTTTAGGGAAGAAAGAGATAGTTGTATCTGCAAGTTTTAGTTTTGTAGAGAAAGATAAAGAAAGCCTTATAACAAGCGTAAGGACTTACGAGGAAATAAGAAGAAGCATTCAACCCGCAGGACGCAGTTGCGGTTCAGTTTTTAAAAATCCCAAAGATGTTAGCGCAGGTTTACTTGTAGAAAAGTTGGGCTTAAAGGGGTTAATTATAGGCGGTGCTAAAATTTCTGAAAAGCACGGTAATTTTATAATAACCACACCAAAAGCGACGGCTATGGACGTATATAATTTAATAATGACGGCAAAGATGAAGATAAAAGACGAATTTCATATTGATATAAAAGAAGAAGTTGAGTTCGTTGGGGAGTTTTAATGATATTAACGGCAGATTACCACACCCACACCGTATATAGTCACGGGAAAGGTCAAATAATCGACAATGCTATAAAAGCGAAAGAGAAAGGCTTAACCGAAGTTGGAATTACCGACCACGGTTTTTCCCACCCTGCATTCGGGCTAAGAAAAAGAAAATTGCCCGCCATGAAAATGGAATGTAAAAAAGCCACCGAAAGCACGGGAGTTAAAGTGCTTTTAGGTATAGAATCAAATATAATAGGTACGGACGGTAGAGTTGATTTAAAGGAAAAACTTTATGACGATTTCGACTTGTTTCTTGCGGGATTTCATAAATTTGTATTGTTTAAGCCAGCGTCGATTTTTTCTTTATTTGTCCCAGATATGTTTTACTCATATATAATAAAAAAACATATACCTAAAAGCTTAATTGACTTAAACACAAAAACGTTTATAAACGTAATAAAGAAAAATCCTGTAGACGTAATAACGCATCTTAATTTCTTCTGTTTCACAGACGTAAAAGAAGTGGCTAAGGCGGCGGCGGATTATGGTACTTATATAGAGTTAAACAGTAAAAAAGTACACTTTAGTGATGAAGAATTGTACGAACTATCGAAAACTGAAGCAAATTTTGTAATAGATTCTGACGCGCACTCTCCAGCGCGTGTAGGTGAAATATCGCTTATACAAGAAACTCTAAAAAGGGTAGATTTCCCATTGTCTAAAATTCAAAATATCGATGGAAGACTACCTAAAATGCGTTTTAAGGCATTTAAGGAGCACGCATAATGAATTTTTTAGATTCGGTAAAATCGGAGATTATAAATAAAAACATAAAAGAAAGGCATTGTAAAATAGCTTTTTTAGCCGGAATTATTAGGGGCGCTGGTACGCTTTATGAAAAAGATGGTGAATTAGGCTTAGAGATAAAAACTGCTGGCGAAGAGCTTGCAATGCTCATAACGGCTCAGTTAAGATTACTTTTCAATTATGAAGTGCGTGAAATTTCCGTTTCTGAAGACAGACTAAATAAAAAGGACAAGTTTATTTTAAGCATAAGCGGGCAGAGCGCGGTAGATATATTAAAACAACTTGAAATATTAGTTGAAGAAAATGAAGAACTAGCTGTAAATTTAAAATTTTACAACAAGTTAACTGAGAAAGAATGTTGCCTAAAATCGTTTATTAGGGGGCTCTTTATTGCAACAGGGAATTGCACAATCCCGAACAGCGATAGTGCGTTAAATACCGGTTATCATTTAGAATTAGTATTTTCGCATTATGCACCTGCACTTTCTACGAGCGAAAAACTGGCGGAGAACGGTGTTCTTACTAAGATTACAAGAAGGCGGGACAATTTTATAGTTTATATTAAAAGTGCAGAAGAAATTAAGGATTTTTTAGCGTTTTTACCAGCGCCTGTATCCGTATTAAAACTTATGGATTTAATGATAAATAGAGAAATATCAAACAATTCCAACAGACAGAAAAATTGCGATTTAGGAAATCTTAGTAAGCAGGTGGAAGCGGCAGGCAAACAAATAGAGGCAATAAATAAAATAGAGATAACTATTGGACTAGATACGCTAAAACCCGATTTACGTGCGGTTGCCATAGCAAGAAAAGAAAATCCCGACGAAACGCTACTTGAACTTGCTAGTAGGCTACAATTAACGAAGAGTTGTTTAAATCACAGAATGAGAAAAATCGTTTGCATTGCGAACGAATTATAAAGGAAAATAATATGCCTGAATTTGTACATTTACACGTTCATACAGAATACAGTTTGCTCGACGGAGCAACGAGAATTGACGACGTTTTTAAAGCGTGTCGTAAAAAAGGAATGCACGCTTTAGCGATAACCGACCATGGAAATATGTTCGGTTCACTTTATTTTGCAGAATGTGCGAAAAAGGCGTATATGAAGGCGCTTGAGTCGGGGGCGAGCGAACAAGAAGCAAAGATGCAAGCAATTATTGGCTGTGAACTTTACGTTGCGGAAAATCATCTTGAGTCAGAACGTGAATACGACCACTTAGTGCTACTTTGTAAAAACAAAAAGGGTTATAAAAACCTTATAAAATTGGATTCTATAGCATACGTAGACGGCTTTTATTATAAGCCAAGAATAGACTATAAACTACTTAGCGAGCACACGGAGGGATTGGTGTGCTTATCGGGGTGTCTAGCTGGGCGTGTAAGTAAGCGTTTGCTTCAAAACGATTATGAAGGGGCAAAAGAAACAGCGTTAATGCTTAAAGGAATGTTTGGTGAGGATTTCTATTTGGAAATTCAAGACCACGGCATGCCAGAGCAAAAGCGAATATTACCGCTAATGATAAAGCTTTCAAAAGAGATAGGAGTGGAGCTTGTTGCTACTAACGACGTGCACTACATAGAAAAAGAAGACAGTGAAGTGCAAGACGTTGTAGCGTGTATAAGCACCAAAACCACGATTGACGACCCGACGCGATTTAAGATGGATACTGACCAAGCATACCTCAAGACTTACGAAGAAATGCTTGAAGTTTTTCCAAATCTTCCTAGTGCGCTTGAAAATACGGTAAAAATCGCGGAAAAATGTAATGAAGAGCCAATTTTTGATTTGAATAAAAAATGTGAGCCGATTAGGGATAACTCATTAATTCCAGGTTATATTCCAGAAAACGGACAATCAGCTTACGAATACTTAAAAGACCTTGCCGAAAAGGGCTTAAAAGAACGCTATCCAATAATAACTGATAAGATTAGGGAGCGTTTTGATTACGAATTGTCCACCATTCACTCAATGGGGTATATAGAATACTATCTAATAGTGTGGGATTTTATAAACTATGCAAAAAGTATAGGCATATCGGTTGGCGCAGGGCGTGGTAGCGGTGTGTCGAGTATAATAGCATACTCGGTAGGAATAACTGACGTCGACCCTTTAAAATACGACTTGGTTTTTGAGCGTTTTTTGAATAAAGAACGTGTAAGCATGCCTGACTTTGATATAGACTTTCAAGACGATAGGCGTGGAGAAGTTGTGGAATACGTGCGCAATAAGTATGGGCATGACAGAGTTGCGCAAATAGTAACATTTGGAACGCTAGCAGCAAAACTTGCAATAAAAGACGTAGGTAGGGTGTATCGAGTTCCGTATTCAGAAACGGATAAGATAACCAAACTAATGGACGCAAAGTTTGGGATTAAGGAAAATTTTGGGTTTAAGAAAACCAAAGACGGCGAAGACGTCAGTGTAAAAGAATTGGTAGAAATGTACGCTGAAGACGCAACCGTCAAGAGAGTCGTAGATATGGCTATGCGTGTAGAGGATATGCCTAGACAAACAGGAATGCACGCGGCCGGCGTAGTAATATGCGCAAAACCAATTGCCGATAACGTACCGCTTCAGAGAAGTGGTGACGACGTAACCACTCAATTCGACATGAAAGAAGTGGAACAATTAGGCATGCTTAAAATGGACTTTTTAGGACTTAGAACGTTGACCGACGTTTCAAAAGCTAAGCAATATATATACGAAGATTTTGGTGTAACACTAGATTTTAATAAATTAGGGTACGAGGACGAAGAGACGTATAAACTTATAGGCGAGGGGGAAACGGACGCCGTATTCCAATTAGAAAGCCCAGGAATGAAACGATTTATGCGCGACCTTAAGCCCTCTACTTTCGAAGATATAATAGCAGGTATTTCTATGTATCGACCAGGGCCCATGGATTCAATACCCACTTACGTGCGTTATAAACATAATCCTGAAACTATAAGATATAAGCACCCGCTTTTAGAGCCGTTATTAAAAGCAACTTATGGTGTTTTAATTTACCAAGAACAGGTAATGCAAATCTGTCAAGTATTGGGAGGCTTTTCTTTAGGGCAGGCGGATATAGTACGCCGTGCGATGGGAAAGAAGAACGTTGAAGAGATGGATAGGCAGAAAAAGATATTTATAGAAGGCGGTGTAAGTGAAAAAGGCGACCCGATATGTGGTGCTGTTGCAAATGGTGTTCCAGTAGAAGTTGCCACCGAAGTATTTGATGAAATGGCTGGCTTTGCAAAATATGCATTCAACAAATCGCACGCAGCGGCGTACGCTGTGCTAGCTTATCAAACTGCATATCTAAAGCGCTACTATCCTGTAGAATTTTTTGCATCAATTTTAAACAATAGAATAGATAAAATAGAGGAAACTTCTAAATATTTAACATACGTACAAAGTAAAGGCATACGAGTTTTAGCGCCAGACATAAACAAGAGCACGGCATATTTTAAGTGTGAAAACGGCGGTTTAAGGTTTGGGCTAGTTGGATTAAAGAACGTCGGTTTGGGTGTAATAAATCAAATAGTTGAAGAAAGAAATCAAAACGGTGATTTCGCATCTTTTGAAGATTTTATAAATAGAACTGTGACGCTCGGCATAAATAAAAGGCTTGTAGAAAGTTTAATTCTTGCTGGTGCATTTGACAATTTCGGTATAAACAGAAGAACACTGATGGCTGTTCATGCGGATTACATGGATAGAGTGTCGACTGCAAACAAGAAAAAAGACGACAGACAAATCAGTTTATTCGGCACAATTTTAGATGAAGACGAAGGGCTAGAGCTTGAATATCCAAAAATGAGTGAGTATTCTTCAAAAGAAAAACTTACACTGGAAAAGACAGTGCTTGGAATTTATTTTTCTGGTCATCCACTTGCTGATTACAAAGAACAATTTGATAAATTCTCTTTTAATACAAGTATTTTAAGCTTTTATGAAGAGGACGAAGAAGGAAATAAAACTTATACTGAAGTTAGGGAAGGCGAACACGTTGTAATGGGTGGAATTATATCTGAGTTTACACGATTAGCAACGAGAAACGGACAAACAATGGCGTTTGTAAAGGTTGAAGATTTATACGGTCAAATTGAAGCAATACTTTTCCCAAAAGTGTTCGAAAAATCACGAGATATTCTAAAGGAAGAAGAAATAGTAAGAATATCTGGAAAACTGCAAATAAAGGATGGAAATCCACAAATTATAGCCGATAGTGTGGAGAAATTTGAGGTAAAAGAAGAAATAAAATCAACAAACGAGCAAGAATATTTAGGAATAATAATCCCAGACGGCAGAGAAGCTTTTTTAAACGAAGTGTTAGACGTGCTATCAAGTTATGAGGGAAATATTCCCGTTATAGTAGCGATGAAAGGCAAAAAATATAACGCAAACTGTTCGGTTAGGCGTTGCGAGGGGCTTGTGTCCGAGCTCAAAAATTACGTGGGAGAAAAAGATATAATATTCTTTAAGAAAAAATAATAAAAGATAAAACAATAATATATAATAATATAATAAAAATTGTAAAAACTGACTTAAAAAAGTAGAAAAATTTTAAATCATATGGTAGAATGATTTATGTTGCTGAATTTTTAGACTAAGGAGAAGAAAATGGAAAGAATAGCGGTGCTAACGAGTGGTGGCGATGCTCCGGGCATGAACGCATGTATAAGGGCGGTTGTTCGTACTGCGCTCAACTTTAAAATGGATATTTACGGCGTAGAAAGAGGTTATGCCGGTCTTATAAAGGGAGAAATAAAGCGACTTGAGTCACGTTCAGTTTCAAATATGATTCATAAGGGCGGAACGTTTTTAAACACTGCAAGGTGTGACGAGTTTAAAGATATAGAAGTCCAGCGTCAAGCAATAGAGGCTTTGTCCGCTTACGGAATAGAGGGGTTAGTTGTAATAGGCGGGGACGGAACGTTACGCGGAGCAAAAGACTTAGTTGATAATTTCGGTATAAAAGTAATGGGGATACCTGGAACGATAGATAACGATTTAGCTTATACCGATTATACAGTCGGCTTTGATACTGCTGTAAATACCGTATTATGGGCGATTAATAACCTAAGAGATACCCTACATTCTCATGACAGAGTAGGTTTGTTAGAAGTTATGGGTAGAAATTGTGGCGACATAGCGCTGTATGCGGGTGTAGCGGGTGGTGCGGAGTACGTTTTAGTGCCCGAAATACCGTATGATTTAGACAAGATTTCATCTTCTATAAAGAAGAGCTATTTGCGTGGTAAAACATCAAACATGATTATCTTGGCTGAAGGGGCAGGTAATCGAGACGAAATTGCAGAATATATCGGAAAGAAAAGTGGTATTACCGTTAAAGTAAATAACTTTGGCTATATTCAGCGTGGTGGCTCGCCAAACATGGCAGACCGAGTGCTTGCAGCAAGGTTTGGTTATAAGGCAGTGGAACTTCTAAGAGACGGTGCAGAAAGTTGTGCTATTGGTATTAGAGATAATAAAGTTATTACCGTGCCGTTTGCAGAAGTGCAAAAAGCTGAAAAACGATTTGATAAAGAACTTCACGTTATTTCACACGTGCTAAACCAATAAAATTATAAAAAATTATTTTACATAAACAGGAGAAGACTATGAAAGGATTGAAAGGAGCATTGATGTTTGCTCAGTCGGGCGGACCGACTTCAGTAATCAACGCAAGTGCAGCAGGTGTATTCATTGAAGGTTTAAACTCGGAAATGATTACAGGCGTTTATGGCGCAGCGCACGGAATTAGGGGAATACTTAACGAAGAATTCTACGATATGTCAAAAGAAGATATTAAAGAATTAGAACTTCTTAAATATACTCCATCTTCAGCATTAGGTTCAGTTAGATATAAACTTAAAGACGCATCTGTTGATGATACCGATTACAAGAGATTATTAGAAGTTTTTAAAAAATACGACATTCGTTATTTTTTCTATAACGGTGGAAACGATAGTATGGACACTTGTAACAAAATTAGTAAGTACATGGCAAATTCTGGCTATGAAATGAACGTTATCGGCGTTCCAAAAACCATTGATAACGACCTTTATGGTACCGACCACTGTCCAGGCTTTGCAAGTGCAGCTAAATATATCGCTACTTCTATTATGGAAATTAACCTTGACGCTAAGGTTTACGATACCCCTATGCTTTGCGTAATCGAAGTTATGGGTAGAAACGCAGGTTGGCTTACCGCTGCTGCAGCGCTCGCTGGTGCTAAGGGTTTAGGTGCAGACCTTATCTATCTCCCAGAAGTAACTTTCGATATTGACAAGTTTATCGCTGACGTTAAAGACGTTTGCGCTAAGAACAACAATAAGTGTATCGCAGTTGTTTCTGAGGGCATTAAGAATGCTGACGGCGTTCTCGTTTGTGAAGCACTCGGTCAAACGGGCGCAAGGGATAGTTTCGGTCACGCGCAACTCGGTGGCGTAGCAGCAACACTTTGCAATATCTTAAAAGCAGAAACAGGCTATAAGACTAGAGCGGTTGAACTTTCTTTAATGCAAAGATGTGCAGCACACTGTGCAAGTAAAACCGATATTGAAGAAACTTTCGAGGCTGGTAAACAAGCAGTTCGTGCAGCCGTAAACGGCGAAACTGACAAGATGGTTTGCTATGCAAGAAAAGAAGGGGATAAATACGAATGTGAATATAAACTTCTCCCACTAGAACTTGCAGCAAACACCGAAAAGACCGTTCCACTTGAATGGATTATAAATAACGGCACAGGCATTTCAGACGAATTCGTTAAATACGCACTTCCGCTTATCCAAGGCGAAACCGATTTAATTAAAGAAGACGGACTTCCCAGATTTGCACGCTTAAAGAAAGTTTTGGTTAAGAAATAATCAACAATAAAATAAAAAGGCACGACTTATGTCGTGCCTTAAATATTTTAAATTAAAAATCGCTTACACCTAAAATGTAATCGGTTGAAATATTAAAGGTTTTGGCAATTAAAATAACGTGTTGAACGGATGGAAAACTTTTACCTGTTTCCCAAAGAGAAACGTTATCTTGCGAAACTGCTAATATTTTACCAAAATCAGATTGACTTAAATGATTTTCTTTTCTAATTTCTTTAATTCTATTTGCTATACTATCCATATTATTATTTTACGAAAATTACTCGTAAAATAATTGACTTACGAGAATTCCTCGTATAAAATATAATAAAATAGAAAAGGAGAAACTTTTATGAAAAAACTACTTAGCATTTTATTCACTTGCTTTTTAT
>JAZNMA010000176.1:0-2112 GCA_045579345.1 Christensenellaceae bacterium
TTTTTTTATGGCAAAAAAAGGACAAAAATTTAACAAATACACACCCGAACAAAGAAAGGAAATATTGGATAAATATTTTGCGGGGAAAGGAAGTTCTCGGTCTCTTGCTAAAGAATATAATATTTCGCACAAAACCATTGAAACATGGATAAGAGCAAAAAAACAAGATATTCCAATTGGATATCAAAAGAAAGGTAGACCTAAAGAAGAAAATATTGACTACAAAGAGAGATATGAAATTCTAAAAAAATTCCAAGCCTTCATAGAAGCACAACGAGAGAAAAAGTAATTTTTATCAATATGCATATCAAAGATTACAAATTAGATAATATGTGTGCTACTTTAGAAATTAGCAAAAGAACGTATTACAAATATTGTAACGCAGAAGATAAAGACTATTACGACTATCTCTTAATTAAAGAAATCTTTGATGAAAGCAAGAAAACTTATGGTTATCGTAGGATATGTGACGGCTTACTAATTAAATATGGTGTAATATTTAATCACAAAAAAGTTCAACGAATAATGGCAAAATATGCCTTAAAACCTGAATATGTAAAGAGAATTAAAACAAAACCTAAATATCGTCAAATAGTAGAAAACGTTAAGCCTAATTTAATAAAACGTAATTTTAATTCTACTGCTCCAAACAAAGTTTGGTTGACTGACATAACATATTTAATATACAACGAGAAACGAGCATATTTATCTACAATAATAGATTTATACGATAGAAGAATTGTTGCGTATAGAATAGGAAAATTTAACAATATTTCTCTTGTGACGGATACCTTGAATGAAGCAATAGCAAAAGAAAAAGACGTGAAAAACCTAATCATTCACAGTGACCAAGGGTTTCAATACACGTCCTTTGAATACAAAGCCATCTGTGAAGCTAATGGAATCACCATTTCCATGAGCCGTAAAGGCACGCCTATTGACGACTCTCCAATGGAGAGTTTTCATAGCATACTCAAAAAAGAGACTTTGTACAATAATTATATCACAAGTTTAGAAGAATACATAGCAATTGTTGAAGATTGGTTAGTTTTTTACAACACTAAAAGATTAAAAAACAGGAAGAAATCTTAATTCCTTCCTGTTTAGCCTTTTTTTATCCGTGCACTTTTTGGGGTGCAGTTCATTTCCGTTATCCTTTTTTTGTTTATTAAGTTTACGCTACTAAAAATTTATACTTTACTACGCTATAAAGTGGCACGAAAGGTATAAGTATAGGTACGCTTTTTACGTACGCTTGATATTCAGGATCGTCGCCGTAGTTTTTGTTTTGACGAAGTTCAAGACGACGCGCGCCACTAAACATAACGAATATTATACCGATATAACCGATTGATGCAAAAATCCATTGTAAAACGCCACTAAACGCACCGATACCACTTAAAAGTGCGCCCGTCCAAAAAATCATTTCTCCAAGATAGTTTGGACAACGAACTATGCGGTAAAGTCCTTTATCAACAAAACGGCGAGGGTTCTTCTTTTTTGCGATATTTTTTTGAATATCTGCAGCCGTTTCAAGCGACAAGCCTGCAACCATAACGCCAAAGCCGACGAACGCCATTACGTTGTCAACAGCGCCTACTGAAAAACGGTAAAGAACAGGTAAAACTTGCGTTAAATAAAGAATAGCGCAAGTAATCCAGATAGCGCATTTGACGCCAAACGGAACGGTTTTGCCGTCTTTAATTTCAGTAGTCATATGCTTTTTGTAAGAGGCGCTTTTTGCTTCACGAATAGCAAGATAGCCGGAAAGTCTTAATCCATAAACGATAAAAATCGACGCAAGAAGTATCTTTGCAAGGGTAAGGCTTTGGTTGTAAAAGATTAGCATTACTAAACCTTCTGCTGCAATTGAAAAACCGTAACCGAGCGAGATAAACCATACGTAGTTTTTAAAGCCTATCGAACTAACGAGTAAGGCAACGCCTAATAAAATCCAAAATGTAATAGGAAAAGCCGTCATAAAAATCTCCTAAAAAGTTTTCTATCAAAAGTATATCACAAATAAAATGGTAATTCAATAGATAAAATCGTTTTATTTAGTTATATTTTATCGATAAATAGTCGTATTATTTTTTCAAAACTATTTACTTA
>JAZNMA010000177.1:0-1563 GCA_045579345.1 Christensenellaceae bacterium
AGACCCGCTTGGCCTCCGACTTCCTTTAAGCAATATCGTCACGAGTCTTTTAATTATTTTGGGCGGTATAGGCTATATCGTTTGGTGGGATATAATACGCGTATTAAAAAATTTCAAAAAAGAAAAAATAAAATGCCTGAAACGTTTGACGTTGCATAGTAAAATTGCATTGTCAGCAACGCTGATTCTTATTTTTGGGGGTGCTGTCGCAATTTTTATATTGGAATATAATAACCCTCTAACTATAGCAAATTATTCGCTCTTTGATAAAATTCAAATATCGTTTTTTCAATCAATAACGACAAGAACGGCAGGTTTTGCAACAGTACCGCAAGAAAATTTAACAAATGCATCGGCTATTATTTGCTTGTTGTTAATGTTTATCGGCGGTTCTCCCGTTGGAACGGCTGGCGGCATCAAAACGGTTACGATTGTCGTATTATTTGCTACTGCATATTCAGCGATTAAAAATAAAAACGAAGTATCATTATTTAATAGAAACTTATCAAGACAAATTACAAAGAAAGCTGTTGCAGTTACAAGTATGTCCTTTTCGATTGTGTTTATATCGACCGTCTTGCTTGCTGCTGTCACCAACGCCCCAGCACTCGATATAATTTATGAAACCGTAAGCGCGACGGCAACGGTTGGTTTGTCAAGAAATCTTACGCCTAGTTTAGGACTTTGGGGGAAACTTATCATTATCGCAACAATGTACTTGGGAAGGATAGGCCCTATTTCTTTGGCTATTGCATTTAATTCAAATAAAGAAACGAGAAATATTATCAAAAATCCCACAGAGGAAATAAGTGTAGGTTGATTAAAAAAGGAGTATGTTATGAGTATTAATAAATCTTACGCCGTATTTGGACTTGGAAGATACGGTTTAGCTTTAGCCAAAGAGCTCGTAAATAATGGAGCAGACGTTTTAGCCGTTGATTTAGATGAAGCTATTGTAAACTCTGCAATCGCCGATATTCCGTTTTGCAAATGCGCAGACGTAACCGATTTAGAAGCGATAAAACAGCTTGGTATTGCCAATATGGACGTTGTTATCATTGCTATGGCAAATAATCTGGAAGCAAGCGTTATGGCGGTAATGTTGTGTAAAGAAGTTGGCGTGAATACAGTAATCGCAAAATGTGCCAATGAAGTGCATAAAAAGGTTTTACGTAAAGTAGGTGCGGATAAAGTGGTTTTCCCTGAATGTGAATCAGGAATACGCCTTGCAAAAAATCTTTTGAGTTCGGGCTTTGTTGACGTTATCGAATTATCTAACGACGTATCTTTAATAGAACTTGAAGTTAAGCCTGAATGGGTAGGAAAAACGCTCATTGAATTAAATTTGCGTAAAAAATATTCTATCAACGTAATTGCGATTCGGCAAGAAAATAATTTAGAAATCAATATTGACCCCACAATAAAATTAGCGGAAAATATGCAACTTGTAGTGATTACCAACACTTCAAAAATAAGCAAGTTAAAATAAAAGGTTCGATTTAGGTTGATTAAGGCTCACCACAAAACCCTCAACACCGGTTGGTGTTGAAGGTTTTGTTATGC